>CATPBC010000172.1 GCA_955652195.1 uncultured Xanthobacteraceae bacterium
CGAGCCGATCGGCATCGGCCACAAAGGAGACGAGTGTGATCTTGGGGAGAGGTTGGTGGGCCGCCTCATAAAACTTGCCCAGTCCCGCTTCGGCGGGTGTGACCGGCAAGCGGAATTCATTGCTGAACAGCACAAAGCCGGCTTCGATGCGCAACATGTCGAGCGCGATGAATCCGGCTGGTCGTACATAACGCTCGATCGCTTGCCATAGGCGCTCGGCATCGCTGCGGTCGCAAATGACTTCGAATCCAGGCTCTCCGGTGTAACCAAGCCGGCCCACCCTGCAGGCGATGCCATCGAGGGATGCATCGGTGAAGCCGAAATAGGGCAGGGCCGCGACCGCGTCGATCACCCCGAGCCGGCGCAAGGCATCGAGCGAGGCGGGACCCTGCACCGCGAAGGTCGCGCGATTGGTAAGTTCGGTCACGGCGACGCCGGGCCCAGCATAGCCGGCCAAGTTGGCAATGTCCTCGTGCCGTCCGCTCATCACTTCGAACGTTTCCGCATCAATCCGCCAGATCGTCAGGTCGGCGATAACCTCGCCGGCATCACCTACGCGCAGCGCGTACGTGATCTTGCCGACCGGCAATCCGGTCAATGATCGTCCGGTGAATGCCTCGACGATTTGCCGCGCTCTGCCGCCGCAGATTCGAGCGAATTCCAGGAACGAAAGGTCGAACAGCGCGCAGGCGCTGCGGCACGCTCTCGCTTCGGCCGTGGGGTCGCCGAAGTGATTAATGCGTTGAAAATCGGCCAGCGCCATCGCAGCTGCTCATCCAATCAACCGCCCATCAGCCGCCAGCCGACATTGCCAAGAATGAACACGCCGATGAGCACGAGTGCGGCGGAAACGATGCTGCGCAAGACGGTTCGCGGCACGGCATGCGCAAGCGTTGCGCCAACCCAGGAGCCGCCGCTGAGACTGACGGCGAGGATCGCGCTCAGCACCAGATCAAGCTTGCCATAGACAAGGTTGCCCGCGGTCGCGGCAATTGCCACCGGCAGCTGAAAAATCTGACCCAATCCAACGCTAGCCAGCACGGCGAGCCGCATGGGGATCAAGATCGGCACGAGCACCAGCGGGCCGCCCGTTCCGGTAAGCGAGGACAAAAAACCGGTCATGATGCCGACCACGAGCAGAACGCCACGCGATATGTCGACATTGCCGCGCTCGGCAAGATTCTGCGGCCGCAGCGAGTTGATGCCAGAGAACAGCGTGAGCAGCCCGAGACAGCCGGCCAGCAATCGGCTGTCGAAAACACTGACGGCCCATGCGCCGGCAAATGCCGCTGGCGCGCCGCCGATGCACAGCCAGATCGCCATTCCCCAATCGATTGATTTGTTGCGGGCAAATACGATCGTCGCCACCAGCCCGGAAAGAATGTAGGCGAACATCGCCGCGGGAATGGCAATGTGAATGGCGATACCGGCCAGAAAGACCAGCGCCGGCACCAGAATCACACCGCCGATGCCGATGCATCCGATCATCAGTCCGGACACGGTGCCAAGGAGCGCAATCCAGACCAGTTCCGATATGGCCACGAGATTCACCCGATGTTGCGCCGCTGCATGGACCGGTCTGGCGCAGTGATGAAGGATTTATTGTGCGGCGCACCAAAAATTCGACCTGCCAGTGCGTTGGTGAATTTAAGATTTTCTTTAAGCGGCGTCTATTTTCCGGCTAGGATGCGTGAAGCACCTGCCCCGAACGTCGCGAGTGAGTGGCATGTTTATCCGGCAGTTTCGCTACCTCGTCGCCGTCGCGGAAGAACGCCATTTCGGGCGGGCGGCTCAACGCTGCAATGTCACGCAGCCAAGCCTGTCCAGCGGCATCAAACAGCTCGAACTTGAACTCGGCGTGCCGATTTTTCTGCGCGGCCGCGGCCAACGCTTTCATGGCTTGACCGCGGAAGGCGAGCGCGTGGCGGCGTGGTCGCGCGCGGTGCTGGCCTATTGCGACGCCATGCGCAAGGAAGTCGCGCTGATGCAGAACGACCTCACCGGTCATCTGCGGGTCGGCGCCATGCCCTCGATGTCGCCGGTCTTGCCGTTTCTGATTGAAACCGTGCGCAAGAAATATCCCGGCGTGCGCGTGGATGTGCAGTTCATCGGCAATGAAGCGATGAAGCTCGGGCTCAACAATTTCTCCCTCGACGTTGCGCTGACCTACCTCGACAAGGCCGATCTAGGCCGCAAGAACACGCTGCCGATCTATACCGAGCAGTTGAGTCTCTTGGTTCCCGACCGGGACGAATTCCGCGGCCGCACCAAGATCAGCTGGCGAGAAGCCGCGCAGCTGCCATTGGCGATGCTGCGTTCTTCGATGCATGAGCGCCGGTTCGTCGATCAAGTTTTCAAGAGCGTGGGCTGCTCGCCGGTGGCTAAAGTCGAATCCGAATCCATCTTGCATCTGATGTTCCAGGTGCAGTTCACCGAATTGTGCACGATCATTCCCTCGCATTTCGTCCACGCGCCGGGCCTTCACCGCGGCACGCGGGCGCTTGCCTTGATCGATCCAGTCGTCACGCAGGAGGTCGGGCTGTTCTGGGCGGAAGGCGAAATCGTCCTGCCGATGGCCAATGCTTTCGTCTCGATCGTGCAAAAGCTCAGTAAATCGGGGGACATTCGCCGGCGCCTGGAGGGCGATCATCAAATCGTTGCCGACGCGCCGACCGGCCGGCGAAAGCGACTCGAACACGCCTGAAGCTCTTTCAGGATTATCGCGATTCAGGCCGCGGCCATTTTCAAGAGCGTCGCTGCCGCGCGGGCGGCATCGCCTTGCGCGAGCAGTTTGCTCCCACTCACGATCGCGCGGGGCGCCTTTTGTGACGCGGGGGTCGCCGCACCACCGGTATAAAAATACGGCTCGGAGTTCTCCGTATCGCCCGGTGAAAATCCGAGCGGGATAGACTTGGCGCCGCCGAGCGGGGCGAGCACGAGATCAAGGGTCTGCGGCAGACAGACGATATGGGCCTTGTCCAGGCCGCGGGCGCGCGCGGCGGCCTCGAGCACGGCCGCAGCTTTGCCAAACCAGGCGGTGAGCTGGCCGAGACCCTCCTGACAAGCTTGCGGTGCATAATCTTCGGCGTCGCCGGTCAACAAGCCGGCCACCGCATAAGGCAATTTTTTGGAGAATTTCTCGCGATCGATGCCGCGATGCAGGAGTTCGACCAGAATCCACGCTTCCGCTTCGGCTGGCGAGCGCTCCTGCGGATCGAAAACGTGTGGCACCGGTTTACCGTTATGGAGAAATTGCAGGTGCAGGTCTGGCAGGCGCATTTCGAGCGCCACGCCGTCGGCAAATTGCTGGGTCACGAAGGCGGCGTCTGCTGCGCGAAACTCGAGATCGGTGCGCCGCTCGGGAACGCTGCTCGTTACATAGCTGTGAGCGACGCGGGCGGGCCACTGCACCAGATTGATTGCTTGGCTGCGAGCGCGCGCGAGTTCGGCCAGATCGTCGCCGGCACAATTGGGCGTTTCTATTGCGCCGGAAGCGCCGTCCCGATCAGGAGAATTTGTCATAGCGGATGTCTTTGATTGGGATCCCGCCGACAATCAGCGACCGGATCGTGCTGTCCACCATGATTGGCGGACCCGCGACATAGGCGATTACATTACGATCCCATTCCGCCATGCCCTTGGCGGCGACTTCATGGACCATGCCATTGGCTAGCTTGAGGATCGGAAATTCAGCGTGCAGCTTTGCGCCGATCGTTTCGTCGGACAAAGCAACGGTCACATCGAGATTGCCATGTGAGGCTGCGGCATAGCGCGACAACTGTTCGAGATAGAATGCATCGGCGAGCGTTCGCACGCCGAAGAACAGCGCACCCTTATGGTTGCGAAAATAATCGACCTGCGTCGCGCATTCCAGAATCGACATCATGCCGGCGATTCCGGACCCGCCGGCAATGCAGACAAAGTTGCGATCTTCCTCAGGGCGGAATACCGCGCGGCCCAGCGGGCCGAAGACCTCGACCTCTGCCTCGCCTGAAAGGTTATCGAACAGTAAGTCGCCGAAGCGGCCGCCCGGCTTACGTTTGACGACGAGCGCGAGCCGCTCGACGTCGTTTGCGAAATTGACCATGGAATAAGCGCGGCCGCCGGCGATCCCCGCGGCTTCGAGCACCACGAACTGTCCGGCCTGAAAACTCATTGGGCTGGTCAGGTGCAGATCGAAGTGCATCACATCATTGGTCAGCGGCCGCAGCCCACGGATGATGCCCCGGCGCATTGCCGGACCCGCGGTGTCGGCAATGACGAGTTCGGAAGGCACCCGCAGCAGGCAGTCCGAGCGCGCCCTGGCTTGACACATGAGAATATCGCCCTTGTCGGGCTTGAGCCGCGCTCCGCCGGGCGCGTCCTTCCAACGCACATCGACATCGCCAGACGTCACCCGCGCCCGGCACGTTCCGCAAGTGCCGGTCGCGCATTCGAACGGCAGATTGATGCCTTGGCGCAGGCCGGCATAGAGAATGGATTCGCGTTCGCCGCAGTCGAAGGTGAGTTCACCATTCTTGTTCTGGACGGTAACTTTCATGTCGCGTTCATGCGTGTTCATTGGCGCGAGAGCCAACCCTCGACCGCCAAGACTCGGCTGCTATTGAAGGCGGCTATTTGAAGAAGTCGTCATCGTCTGAATCGCCGGCCGCATCGTCGAAGTCATAGGTCAGTTCGCCTTCGATGTTCGCCAGCAGCGTTCCATTCTCCTGTTTGACCTCATAGGTCTTGAGCGGCCGTTCCGTCTCCCCCTGCATTTCCAGCGTCCGCAGATCCCATGCCCACAGATGCTTGGTACAGGTCAAAATGCAGCGGGCTACTACGCCCGATTCTGCCAGCGGCTCTTCCATATGCGGACAGATCGGCGGTATGGCGCGAAAGCCCTCGCCATAATTGACCACCACGAGCGCAACGCCATCGACCTCGAATTTCTTAACGGAATTCTCGGGGATCTCGGCGGCCTCGCATATACGCTTCCAGGTCATTGCTGATCGGTCATTGCTGATCGGTTATTACTGATCGGTTCGGGCACGCCGCCCGGAAACGGCGGCGTTGCGTTCTACTTCGTTCAAATCGGCCAATGCGATCCTTTGTCGAGCCGCCGATTCTCGATCCGCACTTCGCGGCTGACGAACTTCGCTTTGTTGTTCTCGATCTTGAACGCGTCGAGATATTTCCCGACCAGGAACAGCCGGCTCTCGCCGGCGTCGATGTGCGAATTGATGCCGTCCAACAGGGTTTGATAGACGATCACCGAGCTTACTGCTTTGGCCGAATGCGCCTGCTCATCGACATCGACAGTATAGACAGATGTGTGGCGGGTCAGCGGTGAATGGTCGGTGTTGTGCTTGGGCAACAGCTTGACCAGACTTGCCAGACCCTCGCGATCCAGCGCCAGGTAGGTCACGTCCTTATTGATTTCAGGACTAAAGGCGCGAATGGCATATTGAAAACCATTATCGCAGTGCGCCAGCCACTCATTCCAGTCCTGTCGATCGAGCAGGATGGTGGAACGATAGATCGTGTCACGAACGAGTGCGGCAGCGTCCACGTTTGGTCTCCCATTTGGATGCTTTTCGACCGACCGCGCCGCGCGAGGTCGGCCCGCGCAGCGCCGACTTGCCGAAGCAAGAACTCGACAGCGGGATCGGTCCGCCGTGCGAGTTCGCGATTATTCTGCAGCAACCGACATCGGTTCTGCGTAAGGCAGATCGGGATTGTTCGGCTGCCGATTCATCCACCGGCCCCACTCTTGATAGTAATGCCGCATGCCGTTCTCGTCATGAATCGTCTGGTTTTCATGACGGCCATGAAGGATACGGCGAGGCTCCGACCCGGGCAGCATCGTGGTGCCTTGGCCCTGCACGCCGAGCAGATCCTCGTGCAAGTTGCGGCCGAATGGACCCCAGATCGAGTTGTGGTGATTGACTCGGGTCTGGCGCTCCTCGGCGGTGTCGCGCTTGAGCCCCAAGCCGCGGAATTCGATCATCACCCTGTCCGGCGCAAGCGGGGTGACGACGTCGCAACGCAAGGCCGAACCGCGCAAATTGAAGTTCATGCCGGGGAACATGTCGATCATGTACCACTGGTTCGGCGGCAGATACGGGAATGACAGAGCGGCGCGGCTCTGGAAGCCTTCATAGTTTTCGTATTTGACCTCAAACGTGCCGACGACGATGTGGCCGTGTTCGAACGCTTCGTTCTTGCGCGCGAAATAAGCGTCGTTAAAGCCGGTAACGCGGTTATGGTAGTGCATGAAGTCGTGATAGAACTCGCAATTGGTGTCGTGCCACAGCTTGTAGTTCGCGTTGACGATGGCCTTGTGATAGTGGAAGACCTCGAGCGGCTCGGCTTCCAGTGTCTTGCGCAGACAGGTAAAGGCCGGGCCCGCCCAATCTTCCAATGATACTTGCGGATTGTCGTCGAGAGTGACCCAGACGAATCCGCCAAATTTCACCTCACAGCGCAAGCGGCGCAAGCCGACGTCTTCTTTGCGTAGCCGTTCCTGGTAGCCTTCCTTCTCGCGGCTGATATAGACGCAATTGCCACGCAGGTCGTACTGCCAGGCGTGGAACATGCAGGTCATCCGCTTGGGATTGCCCGAAGGCTGTCCCTCCAGGAAGCTTCCCGAAGGCCGGCGCTCGATGATCATGCCGCGGTGCGGGCAGACATTAAGGAAGGCGCGCACCTCGTTGTCGGGACCGCGGCATACGATGATCGGCTCGCGGGCAATGGTTGTGGTGCGGAAGTCGTAGGGCTTCGCCAGCTCCGATTCGTGGCAGATCGGAATCCAGGCCTTTTTGAATATCTTCTCGAGCTCTTCCTCGAAGATTCCCGGATCGGAGTAGATGCGGCTGTCCACCCACTCGTTTGGCTTAAGGCCGGGCTCTGCCAGCCATTGCCCGTGATTTTTCGCTGCCACGGCGTTTGCTCCTGCGAAATGCGTGACGGATCAAACTTTATCTACAAGCGAAAGCTGAACATTCTATAGGCTAAAATGGCTCCGTAGGCCACAAATGCCAGAGCGGGGAAATCGAATTTTCTTATCTATCAATAGATTCAGCGATAGCAGTTGAATACTCGTCACATTAGAGGCTTGGCGCACTGAAGACTGTCACACTGGTGCATTCGAGTCTTGGCAATGGACACTTGGCAATGGTGCCTGGGGGATGCCGCGTCGAATGGGCTCCGAGCGCGCGGCAGCACCATTAGGACAACCTATCATACCATTTGCAGTAACTATTTTACAGGCATCCGCTAAGCCGTTGCCATTGTCCGGTGTCGTTATGCGGCGATGGACGGGCATCAATCGCAAAAAACCCCGTGCGGCGGTATAGTGGTCACTCTCGTCGTGGAGGCCAGCCGAGCGGCACTCAGCGAAGACCATAGCGTGACCGAGTTTGCAGCTTTAGCCAAGAAGCAGTCATTCAGGGGAGGTGGCGATGACACGGATTTACCACAGTGACGCGACGAGGAACCGTCAGGCCGTTTCGCCGCGGATGGGCACGTTATTGGCGTTTGTGATCTTTGCCGCGGCTCTTTTCTGCGCCGGGCCGGTTCGTGCCGCCGCGGAAAAAGATTACGGCAAACAAGGCGACGCCATCGATCTCGTCATCGGCTACCAGCCGTATTACACCGAATCGTGGTCTGGCGTGATCATGCGGGACAAGAAATTCTATGAAAAATACCTGCCGAAGGGATCGACAGTAAACTTCCAGGTCGGCCTGCAGGGCGCGATCATTGTGAATGGGATGCTCGCCGGCAAAGTCGATGTCGGTTACGTCGGCGATATGCCGGCTATCGTGTCCACCAGCCATGCCGATGTGCGTGACATTCGGATCGTCTCGGTGCTCGGGGTCGGCTACGACCAATGCAATGTGTTCCTGGTGCGGACCGACGCTCCCGAGTTCAAATCGCCGGAAGAAGCCATCAAATGGCTCGACGGCAAGACCGTTGCGGTGCCTAAAGGCAGTTGCACCGACCGATTTGCCCAAGCGGTCTTCAAGCGCTTCAACATCGCGCCGTCCGAATATCTCAATCAGAGCATCGAGGTGATCACCAGCGGCTTTCGCGCCAACAAGCTCGACGCAGCGGTGATCTGGGAGCCGACGGCATCTCGCCTCATTCTTGAGAAATTGGCACGCAAAGTGGCGACCGGTGCCTCGGTCAATGAACGCGACGGCGGCTTCATGGTCATGCCGCAAGCGCTCATCGCCCAGCGCCCGGACATCGTAAAGGCGTGGCTGCAGGCGGAATTGGACGCCGAGACTTATTTCGCCGATTCGAAGAACGCCATGGAAATTGCAAGCATGGCCACATCGCAAACCACCGGTTTCCCGCAAAAGGCGCTTTGGGAATCCGCCTTCGGCACCACGTCGAAGGCGAGCGGCGGCACGGATACGCGGATCACGCTGGCTTACGGTTTCACGCCGGATGCGACGGAGCTCATCCAAAAGGCGTCGAAGTTCCTGGTCGAGATCAAAGCCATCAACGCCGAAATCCGGCCCGATGCGGTGATGCCGCAATTCACCGCCGAAATTCTCAAAGCCCGCGGATTGACCGCGCCGGTCGGAGAGGTCAAAGCGCTGCCAGATTCGGCCTATACCGGCCCATGATGACCGGCCCATGGTGACCGGCTCATGACTGTGTGGCATTACGGCGATCGCCGACCAGGCCGCGACGTCCATTCCCAGTGCAAGCCGCGCGGCGCAGCCGCGCGGCGAACGATTCGATCTTTGTCATGACCGAGACCAGTCCGGTTCAGGTGCTGACAACCGAGGTGCCGCGCGCAATAGCCGTGGATTCCGGCGCCGGCGCATCGCTGGCGCTCGCCAAGTATCGCCTCTCGTTGTGGCTCAAAAGCCCGCGGCCTTATTTGATGCTGATCGGTTTCGCCGGGTTTCTTGGTTTTTGGTACCTTTCGGTCGAGGTTTGGAAACTGCCGCGCTTCTCGCAGATGCCGGGCCCGACCGAGGTCTTGCACGAATGGTTCAGCAAAGATCCGACCTACGGTTTATCGATCTTCATCCCTGAATATTACATGCACATCTGGGTCAGCACCCGGCGCATCGCCATCGCCTTCTTTCTGGCAACCGTCATCGGCGTCCCGTTTGGATTGTTTCTTGGCTGGTCGGAACGGTTCAAGCAATTCGTCTTTCCCGTTTTTGAGTTCTTGCGCCCAGTACCGCCACTCGCCTGGGTGCCGCTGGCGATTGTGATGTTCCGGGGGTCGGAAACGCCAGTCATCTTCTTGACCTTTCTCGCCTCGTTCTATGCGACCGCGCTGAACACGATGCTCGGCGTCGAATCGATCGATGTCTCCTATGTGCGCGCGGCCAATTGCCTGGGCGCCACCCGCTGGCAGGTATTCCGGCACGTGATCGTGCCCGGCGCGATGCCGTTCATCTTCACTGGCCTACAAATTTCGGTCGGCGTCGCCTGGTTCTCGCTGGTCGCCGGCGAGATGGTGTCGGGACAATACGGCCTCGGCTATGTGATCAACACCTCGTACACAATGGTGCGCTATCCGACGATCATTATCGGCATGGCGACATTGGGCCTGGTCGGCTACGTCACAAGCGCCGCGGTTCGCTTGGTGGGCGATTACCTGATGCAATGGCGCACCCGCGAACTTGCGCTGGGAGGCGATCGGTGAGCGTCGAGCCGGCGGTAATGGCGAGCCGTTCTGCGGTTGCGCAACCGGTGCGCCAAGGCGGCGTCCGCATCAACGACGTCGTCAAGATTTATGGCGCGAAGGATACCGGCCTCCTCGCGGTCGATCATTGCACATTCGAAGTGCCGCCGGGCGAAATCACGGTTTGCGTCGGACCTTCCGGCTGCGGCAAGACAAC
The DNA here is from genome assembly GCA_955652195.1 of uncultured Xanthobacteraceae bacterium. GTDB lineage: Bacteria > Pseudomonadota > Alphaproteobacteria > Rhizobiales > Xanthobacteraceae > BOG-931. The sequence continues at coordinate 9,852 of CATPBC010000172.1, forward strand.
GCTGCTCAATGCCATTGCCGGCTTCCATAGCATCACTTCCGGCAGCATCTATCTTGACGACGAGATGTTGTGCGGGCCGGGCAAGCTCAAGGCGCAGCCAGGCCCGGACCGCATCGTGGTTTTTCAGAATGGCGCGCTGTTTCCTTGGAAGACGAACATCGAGAACGTAACGTTCGGGCCGATCATGCAGGGCGTGATGCCGCGCGCGGAAGCTGACGACAAGGCGCGCGCCATGATGGCCGACGCGGGCTTGCGCGGCATCGAGCATAACTATCCCGGCGAAATTTCCTCGGGCGTGCGGCGCCGCGTCGAAATCGTCCGCGCGTTAATGAACAATCCGAAGATTTTGCTGTTGGACGAGCCCTATCGCGCCCTCGACTCGCTGACGAAGTCGGTCATGCATGAGGCGCTGCTCGAAATCTTTTACAAGAACCGCGTTTCGATCTTCTTCATCACCCACGATCTCGAAGAAGCTATTTTTCTCGGCCACAAAGTGGTGATCATGACCACACGGCCGTGCCGGCCGAAGAAGATTCTCGACATCGATATTCCGCACCCGCGAGATTACAGCGTCCTGACCACCAAGCGGTTTCGCGAGTTCATGGAGGAAACCGTAGCTGCCGTGCACGAGGAAGCGATCAAAGCCTTTGCCGCTGGCGAGAAGGAGCGCTGAGCATGGTGGCGGCCGCGAGGGCGATATCTGGAAAGCTCACCGGTTTTGTCGCCGGCGACGACTTCTGGCGCGGCGTGGTCGCGATTGCGGCCTTCCTGATTTTCTGGGAGGCCGGCTCGCGCTCACACGCGTGGTTCGGATTTTCTTTCCCCTGGGTCTCGCAAGTGCCGGCGCCGACCGCCGTCCTGCAGGCGATGTTCAGGCTTGTTCAGGAGCCGAGTTTCTGGAACAGCACGTTTCTGAGTACGCTGCGCGTCTTCGAAGGCTTCTTTGCTGCGATGCTGATCGGCATTCCGCTCGGCTTGGCCATGGCGGTCAGTCGAACCTTCTTCGGCATCAGTTTCCCGGTGTTCGAGGTTTTGCGACCGATACCGCCGCTCGCCTGGGTCCCGGCGTCCATAATTTTCTGGCCCACCCAGGAACTGTCGATCGCCTTCGTCACCTTCCTCGGCGCCTTCTTCACGATCGTCATCAACGTGATCGGCGGCGCCCGGGCCATCGATGTGCGATATTTTCAAGCGGCGCGCTCGATGGGTTCGTCGACCTGGGACATTTTCCGCCGCATCATTCTACCCGGTACGCTGCCGTCGATCGTGGTCGGCGCCACCGTCGGCGTCGGTATTACCTGGGCGGTCGTCGTCGCGGCCGAGATGATCTCCGGCGGCGGCAGCGCCGGCTCGATGGGTGGCGCGGCCGGCGGTGGACTGGGCTTCTTCATCTGGAACTCTTATGTCGGCGGCTCCTATACGCAGATCGTTGCGGGAATGATCAGCATCGGCATCGCCGGTTACGCTTCAAGCGCAGCGCTGCGCAAGATCGGAAATTTGATGACGCCCTGGCTGAGCGAAAATTGATCTAAGATTAATATGCAACACATGCCGCAACATATTCCGCCAACTTCGCCGCTCGGCTCCGTTCCGCTTACTGGAACGGGAACAGGCATGGTCGCGACGAATGTCAGCAAGTCATACGGCGCCGGCGAATTTACCAAGCAGGTTGTGCAAAACTGCAGTTTCACCATCGAGAGCGGCAAGCTGACGGTAATGATCGGCCCGTCGGGCTGCGGCAAGAGCACGCTCATCCGTTTGCTCGCCGGCTTTGAACGCGCAAGCAGCGGCACGATCACAATCGGCGGCAAACCGGTCACCGGCCCCGGCCTCGATCGCATGGTCGTGTTCCAGGAAAGTGCGCTGTTTCCCTGGATGTCGACCTACGACAACATCATGTTCGGTCCGCGCGCGCGCGGCGAAGATACGCCGGAAATGCGCTCGTTTGCCGAGCTGCTGCTGCAGAAGGTCGGCTTGGACGGTTTTCGCAGGAAATATCCGTCGCAACTGTCCGGCGGCATGCAGCGGCGCGCTGAACTGGCGCGCTCAATGATCAACAAGCCGGATGTGATGATCCTCGACGAGCCGTTCCGCGGCCTCGATGCCATGACCAAGCGTCTGATGCAGGAATACTACGCCAACCTCTACGAGGAATTTCGGCGCACCACCTTCTTCGTCACCACCGACATCGATGAAGCGATCTATCTGGCCGACCGCATCCTGATCATGACCAATATCCCGACGCAGGTGCGGACCGTGATTGATGTCGATCTGCCGCGGCCGCGCCACATCGAAGACATTACCGAGAACGATGCCGCCAATGCCATCAAAATGAAGGCGCTGGGCCTGCTGCACGAGGAAGCCATGAAATCCTTCGCGGGCGGCAGCAAGGCCGCTGCCGATTTCATCGACGCTTATTCGCGACGCATGGTCAAGGGATAGAGGACCGGCGGCTTGACTACCGGCATCGCATTGGAGCACGCATGACCGCAAAGATCATCGACGGTAACGCGGTCGCCCGGAACATCCGGGACGAGTGCCGGCAGCGCGTGCAGCGCATCGCCGCGCAATCGGGTGCGCCGCCGGGCTTGGCCGTCATTGTTGTCGGGTCCGATCCGGCTTCGAGGATCTATGTGAAAAACAAGATCCGCGCCTGCATGGATGTTGGCATCCGCTCGTTCCGCTTTGATTATCCCGTCGATGTCGAACAGGACGAGGTCGTCGCCAAGATCGCCGAACTCAACGAGGACCCGGCCGTGCACGGCATTTTGGTTCAGCTGCCATTGCCGGCTTCGTTCGACATGACCCGCATCTTGCGCACCATATCGGCGGACAAGGATGTCGACGGCTTTCACCTTTACAATGTCGGCGGGCTTGTCGTCGGCGGCACGGTTTTCCCGCCATGCACGCCCTATGGCGTCCTGAAACTCCTGCAACACGAGAACATTTCGCTCGAGGGCAAGAACGTCGTCGTTGTGGGGGCCAGCAATATCGTCGGCAAGCCGATGGCGTTGATGCTCATGCAGCACGAGGCGACCGTGTGCATCTGCCATGCCAAGACCCGCGATCTGGCGCAGTTTACGCTGCTTGCCGACGTGCTGGTCGTGGCCGCCGGCTATCCCAACCTCATCTTGCCGCAGATGGTGCGAACCGGCGCTGTTGTGATCGACGTCGGCATCAACCGGCTCGCCGACGGCAGGCTGGTCGGCGACGTCGACTTTGCCGGCGTCGCGGCCAAAGCCTCCTACATCACACCGGTGCCGGGCGGCGTCGGTCCGATGACAGTCTCCATGCTGCTGATCAATACCGTCACCTCCTGCGAGCGATGGCTGCGGCACCTGTCCATTCCGGTTGCGAAAGAACGCCTCGCCTCGC
>CATPBC010000173.1 GCA_955652195.1 uncultured Xanthobacteraceae bacterium
CCGATTGCGCCTAGCCCGGAACACTTGAGTTCTGCGCGCCTGGCAAAGAACCGATTGCATTACGCGCGGCAAACGCATATCAGGAATTCAAACGACGGTTTGAAAAATGGCGATGGCAAGGCGGATGACGCGGCCCTCCGAGGTCACGCGCGAGCGCATCATCAAGGCGGCGGAGCGGTTGTTTGCCGAATCCGGCTACGACGGCACCAGCATCCGCGCCATTGTCGCCAAGGCCAAGGTGAACCAAGCCGCCATCAACTACCATTTCGAAGGCAAGGACGGGCTCTACCGCGAGGTATTGCGCGCCGCGTTCCGTGGTTTGACCGAACACCAGCTCGCCCATGCCGAAGAACTCAATTCGATGTCACGCGAGGAGGCGCTGGCGCAATTCGTTCGGCGTCAGCTCCAGCCGTTGCTGGGCCGCGACGAATACAGCCGCCATATGCGCATTTTCAATTGGGAAACCGTCCAGCCAACCGCAGTATTTCGTAGCCTCGTCGCCGAAGAGGCCGCACCCTTTCTGGGCCTTGCCGCCGATCTGGTGCATCGCTTTCTACCCGATGCCGATCAGCGCACGCTCACCGTGGCTGCGGTGTGGCTGCTCGGGCAATGCAGCGTTTTCGTGCGTAATCGCGAACAGCTACCGCAACCGCCGATCGGGCTTGTTCTGGACGAACCTGCTGTCGACTGGCTCGCCGCCACGATCGGCCGTTGGGTGATCGCCGGATTGCAGCCGGCGGGCCGAAGCTAATCCCGGACGCTGGTCCCAGACGCCGATCCCATGAGAAAGCTGTGAAATGCCCAAAAAATTCCTTTTTCCTGGCGCTGCGCCGCCCAGAACGGGTGTTTGAAATTCAACCAGTTGTTTGAAAAAGCCAGACACTTGTCATCGGCAAAAGGGGCATAGCCATGCGGGCGAACGATATTGCGGATGGGCAGGACGCCGCGCACGCGCAATGCGCGACGCGTAAGCAGATTCCGCTGCTGGCGCGATTCGCCAGTAAGTTCATGCTGGATATTTTGCCGGCGGCCCTGGCGAGCGTGATCGGCGGATTCCTATTCACCCAGTATCAATTCGGCCGCACTGCTCCGCCGCGGCCAGCGCTGGAACAGATTAGCCCTGCCTCCGCGGAAGTCTTGGCGCTCGTTCGTGACGAGCACGCCGCCATTATCAGCTATCTGGACTTGCAGATGGCAGCGGAAAAGAGCCGTCTCGCCGCGCAGGATGCAGAGACCGCGCGCGCCGTGGCGGACGCTAGAGCCGCGCAAGAAACCGCCGCACAGGAAAATGAGGCGCGCGAGAGAGCGAGCGCTGACCTGACGGCTGCCGAAATCAAGCTCGCCTCGATCGCGTCTAATCGCCGTGGCGCTGCGCCAGCGGCGCCAGCGAAGATCGCCGTCCCGCGCGGCAGGCCGGTCAACACGTCTGTTGCGGGCGCGCGGGCGCCGCTCGTGATTGCTCAGGTCGAAAAGCAAGCCGACAAGCAGGCCGAGCAGAATGCCCAGCAGAACGAGGCCTCGCCGCCTGCCGATCGACTGGCCCGCGATCCGGATTCGCTTCTCGCCAAGACGCTCGATCTAAAGGACCACGTTGTTGCTGCGACCTGGCATGCCGTGACCGCGATCGGGGACGCGTTTGCCTCGGTCGGCGAGCGCATCGGCGGAGCTGCGCCGAACGCGCGGCCGTTCAGCTCCGATTCTTGATGCGCCCGGAATAAAGCATGCGCCGCTTGGAGCGGGACCGTCAGGGCGGCAAACCTGGTGCCGTTTGGCAACAATTCCCAGTTTTTCTGCCGGTAACCGGCAGTTCCCGGTCGCCATGCCTTGCCGATTGCGGTTACCGTCGCTAAGCCATTGAGAATCGGCAGTGGAACCGGCCACTTGCCCCCGATATTTTGTGCAGGGTAGTAGCGGGGCTGGGATAGGCCAGCGCGTGTTTTTTTGGAGCGGTCGGCGTTGCAAATCGTGGGATTCTGATGCGTTCGGCCAAAAATTTCAGTCCGGAATGGGGCTACTTGGCCCCAGCGCCAAGCTTGGCGCGCACTGCGCGCGTCGTCCTCGTCGCAACGGCGATCGGGGCCACCGCCGGTGCTGGCGTTGTCCTGTCGCTGGTCGAGCGTCCCGCTGAAGCGCAGAAAACGCCAATCGCCGCGCGCGCCATCGTGACCAGCGTGCGTGAAACGGCTGTGCCATCGGTCGCGCCGACGGTGGGCACCGCAGCAGTGAGTTCTCCGGCGATTGCCGTAAGCGCAGTACCTGCTCCTGCGCCTGTTACCGCCAGCGCACCGCCGCCTGCGCTCAAGCCAAGTGCCTCCACGCGAACGACAGCCCGCGCGATCCCGCAAACGGTTAATCCACCGCCGGCCGCGCCGCCCTCGACCGTGGCGACAGCGACGCCCGCACTCGTTCCGACAGCATCGGCGGCACCAGCGCCATCCGCGCCCGCACCATTCGCCTCAGCAACATCGTTATCCGCAAGTAACTCGGCGCCGGCGCCAGCACCCGCCACAGCCAACGCGAATGTAAGCGTCGCGGCGGCATCTTCGTCCACTATGACTGCGGCGATTGGGTCGGGTGTGGCGCCGCAAGCGGCGGATGCGGCACCTGTGAGTGTGCCTGAGAGCCCAAGTATTATTGCGCCGGAGACGCTGTCGCCGAAAAAAGCGAAGCGCCATACGTCCAGCAAAGCCGCGCCCGGACTACGATCGATCCTGCGCCGGCTGTTCGTTGCCCATTCCGGCCGGTCCTATTATCCGCATTCGGCGAACGGCGGGCTCTAGAACCGCCGCACCCCAGTTACGCGGACGACGGCGCGCTGGTTGAGGCGTATTCGTCAAGACGCGCAAACATACGCGCTGCCGCAGCGGGCCGATTGGCCGGCCTGCGGCTAACGGACCGCAAAAAAGAAAAACTGTCGCTACCCGCCATTTGCCAACGGGTGAGCGACAGAAATCAAAGGAGTCTACCTGACGTGCAGGCTTATTTGCAGGCTTACTTATAGGCTTACTTGTAACGGCCTACTTGCACTTGCCCTTTTTCACTGCGGCGTCTTGTGCGGCCCACGCGCTGGTAAAATCAGGCGCGGTCGCAACGCGGGCCCAGCCGGCCCCGATTGGATTGATGCCGTTATTCCACCAGATGCGGCAGAAGCCGAGTTCGAACCGTACGACGGAGAAATCGGCGCGGGCCGGTGTCGAAGCGGCGAAACCAAGCGCCAATACGCCAACTGCAAAAACCAAACGTTTCATCTGAGCTCCCCCTGTTGTGGCAGGCCGGCAACAATGGAGCGACGAATGCCGGAAGTTGTTGTTTATCTCTTGGAGGGCCGCTCGCTCGAGCAAAAGCGCGGCCTGGTCAAAGACATTACGCAGGCTGTGGTCAAGAATGCCGGCACGAACGCCGATCAAGTCACGGTCTCGCTGGTCGAGACGCCAAGGACTTCGAAGGCAAAAGGCGGCGTGCTGTTCAGCGAAATGGCACCCCGCTAGGGCAGCAAAAATCGAAGCGGCTCGCCGACCCGACGGCCATCGCATGGGTTAACAATTCCGTGAGTGCACTGCACAATTCTCTTGTTGCAGTGCGGTAAATCACTGATAATCGCTCCTGACCGCGGCGGGATGCGGCCGGAGGTGCGGCACATGAGCGATATTTGGGACACCAAGGACGGCCCGCGCCGGGTGCGGCGCGATCCGCCGACGGTGGACGATGCGGCGCTGGCGGCGCAGGGCCTCACCGATGACCTCGAAGGCCAAATCGACATCGTCACCTCGCTGATGCCGGTCTCAGCGGAGGAGGCGAGGCGAGCGATTCTGAAAATCCGGCGCTCCAGGGATGACACGCGGCTAACGATTGCCGGCCGCGGCGGCGGATCGCGCGCGGTTGTCGTCGAACGGAAATCGCCGCGGCGGGCGTCGGTGCCGGCTAGAGCCAGCGCCGGTCGGCGGGGTCTGGGATAACGCGCGCCGAGACCAGCCGGTGCCAGATGAACAAGACGACTAGCGCGCCAACGACGGCGCCGATAAGTCCGGCACCCTCATTTTGCCCATACCAGCCGATCGCTTGTCCGATGAAGGTGGCAATAAATGCGCCGGCGATGCCAAGGAGCGTGGTGAGAATAAAGCCTGCTGGATTGTTCGGCCCCGGCGCCAAAAGGCGCGCGATGATGCCGGCGACAAAACCGATAATGATCACCCAGAGAATGTGCATGGCGTAGCTTCCGACAAGTCGTGTGCGATGAACTTGTAACGTCGATCTTCGCACAAAAGCAGTAGTCAACGCCACATGTCACGCGCGGTTCCAAACGCCGCTATGCGTTGGATGGCGTGGCGCAAGGGATTATATTTGCAGCTTTGGGATTATATTTGCAGTTTTGGCGAGATCTGCGAGGCGAGAGCGCTGAATTGCGGATTGTGTGTTCGAGGGCTCTGCAATGACGAAAACCGTCGTCGCGCCGCGCACCAAGACAAAAACAAAAACCCAGCGCCCGCCGCTCTACAAAGTCATTCTGCTCAACGATGATTACACGCCGCGCGAATTCGTCGTGCTGGTTCTCAAAGCGGTATTCCGCATGAGCGGGGATCAAGCCTACCGCGTGATGATGACAGCGCATCAGCGCGGCGCTTGCGTGATCGCGGTCTATACCCGCGATGTTGCCGAGACCAAGGCCAAGGAAGCCACCGAGCTCGGCAAAAGCAAAGGCTATCCCCTGTTCTTCACCACCGAGCCGGAAGAATAATTGAGGTCAGCGGCGTGAAGTTAGCGGCGTGAAAGTGGCTACCGCACCGTTGGAAGCATTGGCTGCGATTGCTGCGCCGCGACAATGTCGTTGGCGGCGAGCCGCATTGGCGGCTGATCGGTATAAGCGAACAGGAAACCGCCGAATGCCATGCCGGCACAAAATACCGTAGCGATGGCAAGCATTAAAACGCCGTCAGGCGGGGTAGGGTCGGTCGTACGCAATTGCTTTTCCAAAAGTTCCTGATCGTGTGGGGTCATTTTGCCTCCACCACAAGTTTCTGCGTTCCCACCTCACTTCGCCATGAGTCGACAAGAAAACTCAGAAATCGTGCCCGCGTTCCGCGGGGCGGCTATGCAGGTTGTTAAGGACGCGCGGGAACACCGCACCGCAAAACAACGCCTGATCGCAAAACGCAAAAAGAGGAACGGCGGATCGAACTTACGCGTTGCCTTTGGTCTTGGGAGACGGGGTAACCATGGGAGCGGGCCAAGGGAATCGCCATGCCGCTCGCTGCTTATCCCGATCTGAGCTGGCTTATCCGAGCCGTGCGCGTTCTGCCGGTTGTTGCCGTCGCCGCAACAGTCGGCGGCATCATCGGCGGCTTCACCATATTCGCGATCGACAGCGCCCTAACTTGGCAGCCGCGGCCCGAGTTCCGCGCCGATAGTCAGGCGGCCATCGGGGAACAGCAGGGAACGCGGCCGGTCAGGATCGTGGGCGGCGCCATACCGGATCCGTCGGCCGGTATGTCGGCGCCGCCGCCAGCGCCGCAGCAACGCGCGGCATCCACTCAGCCGGCGCAGATGCCGGCGCAATTGTTGACGGCAAAGCCGCTCGGGTCGGCACAGCCGCTAACCCAAACAAAGACACAGACGCAAACGCCGCAGTCCCAACCGCCGCCTGCATCGGCACAACCAATCCCCAGTCAGATTCCAAACGCGGCCGCCAGTCAGCAGCAATCGACGCGCTGGCCCGATGCGTTGTCGCGCGCGCGTCAGGGGTCCGGTGGCGTGCAGCAGCAAACGGAGGTCCCACAGCCGAATGCAACACCCGAGCGATCGGCGAGCAGAAACAGCGAGGCGGATCGCAAAGATGTCGGCGACGAGCGCGCCGGCAATGAACGGGCCTCGGCTTCCGACGAAGATCGTACCGGGGCATCGCGCCGCGGCCGTCACGGACGATGGCGCACGATGATGTCGGATGTGCCGCGCAACGGCGCGGGCGATGAGACCGATATGTCTTCAGCGCGCGGCGCGAAGCGGCTCGACGCGCGCGCCTATAATCGCGTTTACAATTCATCTAGCGGGGCAAGGGAGGACGATCAGGAGCGTGCGGCGTCGCGATCGAGCAGGCAGCGACGCTTTGGTTCAGACGAACGATATTATGGCCGGCGCGGCACCGTCGTCCGCGAGCGGCCCGAGGAAGCCGATCAGGCTCCGGTATCCGAAGCGGCACGGCCGCGGGGCGAACCGTTCTGGGGCGGCGGCTTTATTCGGCGGGACGGCCGCGTTGGCGGTAGTCAGGACGAAGGCGACTGATACGCGCGCGTTTCGCCTTCGTTTTTGATGCAGCTCATTTGCCTTGGATCGACAGCCCGCCTGGCCCGACATCGATGTGCACGCCCTGCGGCTGGTGGCGGTCCTTATAAAGCTGATAACTCAGCACGGCGACGGCGACCACCAGCGCGCCGATCACAAGATAAAGCACGTTGCTGCGAGTCATGGCGGGTTCCCCTCGACGTAATCGCCTTCTTAGCGAAGGCAAATCTATCAGGACTGCCGATTCGCGTCGCGGCGAACGATCTTGATTTTTTACCTCTTCCCGGCCATGAAAAAACCGGCCCGGGATCCCTCCCGGGCCGGATGACTCCCCCGCACCCATACGTAAAATCCGTTAGCCGCGTCGCGATGCCGGCGCGCGATAGGCCATGCGCGCATGGCCGAGGCAATAGGTGAAGCCGGTGACTGCGTCATTGCCGCAAAACACAAAATCCGCCGCCGCCGGATCGCCGATCGGCCAGCGACACTGGCGCTCGGCAATCTCAACCAGCGAGCACGGATGCGCGCTGGCGACTGATGCATCCAACGTCGCTTGTTCGCTAAGCGAGGCTTGCGCGTAAGCCAGCCGCAACAGGCGGCGCTGCGTCGGTACCCGCGGATGCCGCGCGCGTGGAGGGCAGTCCGTTGACGCGCGCGCCGGTGCACCCGCGGGCCGCCCCGACGATAGACCGAGCCGATGAATTTTGCCGATTACGGCGTTGCGTGTGACGCCAATCTCAGCGGCGATTTCGCTGCAGGTCATGCCTGCCGCGACGCAGCTCCGCAGCTGCCCGATGCGGTCCGGCGTCCAGGTCGCAGAAGTCGTGATGCTCTTCGGATTGGTCGCGATCGGCGCCGGCGCGATCGGTAAGGTCGCGTTGGCGTCAATCGCAGTAACTGGAAGATCGGTCGATGGAATAGGCAGTGATGGAGCGATTGATGAAAGCGTCATGAGACGGCCTCGCTATTGCCGCGGCCGTTCTGGGCCGCCGACAGGGCAATGGCCGCGCACAACTGGCAACCGCGAGACGACAAAACCTCGAAGCGAAAATCGGTGCGGGCGCTAGAGCATGATCCGGAAAAGTGGAAACCGGTTTTCCGAAAAGATCATGCTCACCAAAAGCATGATCCGGAAAAAATCGAGCCCCTTTTCCGAAAGATCACGCTCACAAAGCTACGCCGTTCACCGAGCTGCATCCCGCCTCAAGGATCGCTAAGCCCGCTGTTGGAGTGACGCCCGTACGCCGCACTAAATCGGGGTCGCTTCTAGATTGTTGAGCGAGAGCCCTCGCCGAATCGAAACGTTGCACGATTCGACTCGCCTGCCAAGAGTTAAAATGCCATTATAATCGAATTATAATATGAGGCGTTTGAACCATGGCGCGACCGGAAAACCGCTCGGAGGCACGGGCTTTGAGCCTGACCTTGCCGATCGAGACGTTCAATTACCTGGCTCTGTTGGCAACCCTCGGCAAGCTCGGCCGCACCGAGAACGAGGTCGCGACCCACATCCTGGTGCGCGAGGTCTACGTGATGCACGCGCAGCGCTTCCACGAGACGCGCGTCCCGGCGCCGGAGGGGGAGTGAGGCCTAACGTTCCATCATGTGGCGCTGCAGCAACTTGGAGTAATTTCAAGCGGCCAGAGTTAGAAATAGCCGCCGGAGGCCA
>CATPBC010000174.1 GCA_955652195.1 uncultured Xanthobacteraceae bacterium
ATCCGGTGCCGCGTCGTATGATCGCCGGCGCCATCGCTGAGGTCGCCGCAGTCGCTGGGCGCGCTGCCAACGCTGCGGTCGAGATTTCCATTCCTGGCGGCGAGGCCCTCGCGGCGAAGACCGTCAATGCTCGACTCGGCATTGTCGGCGGCCTGTCGATTCTCGGCACCACTGGTATCGTCGTGCCGTATTCCTGCTCGGCCTGGATCCACTCGATCCGTTCCGGCATCGATATCGCGCGCGCCGCCGGCCTTAGTCATGTCGCCGGCTCGACCGGCCGGAATTCCGAGGCCGCCGTACAGAAGCTGTATGGGCTGCCGGAAATCGCCCTGATTGACATGGGCGATTTCGTCGGCGGCATGCTGAAATATCTGCGGCGTCATCCGCTGCCGTGCGTCACCATCGCCGGCGGCGTCGCCAAAATGACAAAGCTGGCGCAGGGCCTGACCGATCTGCATTCCAAGCGTGGCGAAGTGGATCTTGCGGCGCTGGCAAAATTCGCCAATGACGCCGGCGGCACCGATATTGAGCGCCGCATCCTGGCGGCGAATACCGCCGCGCAAGCCTTTGCCGTGGCGCAAGCCGCCGGCATTGCACTCGGCGATAGGGTCGCACAGGCGGCGCAGATGACCGCTGCGCAGGTCATCGCCGGAACCGAAATTGCCGTTGAAGTGATGCTGTTCGACCGCGATCAGAATCTGGTCGGCCGCGCTCCCTTCAAATCCTGAACTCCTCGCGTTCATTCTCGCGGAAGCGGGAATACAGAAAAGGAAAATCTCCGTCATGCGCCGCCTCCGCGAAATCGGCGGCGATAGTCTGCGTCGTATAGCGCGCTGTCGCGGAAATCGCGCGCAGCGAGTGCGGGACCGACCAGGATCAGCGCGGTGCGCTCGATCCGTGCCTGCAAAATTTTCGCGGCGATATCGGTAAGCGTCCCGCGGACAACGCGCTGCGCCGGCGAACTGGCTTCTGCCACAACCGCGGCGGGGCAGTCGGCGCCGTAGAACGGCGTAAGCTCTTCGGCGATGCTGCCGATCGCTTGGACGGCGAGATGAATGACGAGCGTCGCTCGGCTGGCGGCGAAAGTGGCGAGCTTTTCGGCTTCCGGCATCCGCGAGGCGCGGCCGGGCACGCGCGTGAGCACAACGCTTTGCGCCAGTTCGGGCACGGTGAGTTCGCATTGCAAGGCCGCCGCCGCAGCGGCAAAAGCCGGCACGCCGGGCGTGAGCGTATAGGGAATGTTGCGCCGAGCAAGCCGGCGCAGCTGCTCGGCGAGCGCCGAGTAGATCGACAAGTCGCCCGAATGCAGCCGCGCCACGTCTTGGTTCGCGGCATGCGCGGCGGCGAATTCCGCCTCGATCTCATCGAGCGAAAGGGGAGCGGTGTCGATGATGCGCGCGCCCTCTGGGCAGAAGCTTAATAGATCGCGCGGCACGATCGAGCCGGCATAGAGGCAAACCGGACAGCGCACGATGAGATCGCGTCCGCGCACTGTTATAAGATCGGCGGCGCCGGGTCCGGCGCCGATGAAATGCACGGTCATGGCGCGGCCTCCGAGGCAGCGAGCGCGCAGGTCGCCGCGCCAACGACAAGACGCGCAGCAATAAGCCGCGCCGAAGGCCCCGCCGCCGCCAAAGCCGCGGCCTCGGCGAGCGATGGCACGCCGAAGAGCGCCAGGACACGGTCGGATCGCGTTGCCACGCGCGCGCCGACGGCTTTGAGCTCGGCATGCGGAATCAGTTTGATGCGCAGACCAAGCTTCGCCGCGGCAGCTGCGATCCCGGGCTCGGCCTGCTTTGCCGTGCTGGTCGCGATCGCAGTCAGATCGGCTGCCCTGATCCCAGCGCGCGTGAGTGCCGCCCGGATGGCGGCTTCGATGTCTGGCGCCGCGGCGCCGCGCCTGCAGCCAATCCCAGCAACGATCATGGCTTTGTCCAAACCCATTGCGTCACCGGCAGCGCTGGGCGCCACGCGGTCTTGGCGCCGAGCCGCTCGGCGCGCGAAATCCCAAGCCGCAGCAATTCACCGCCAAGGACCGAATGCCTGCCGAGGATGAGCGCTTCGGTTTCGAGCGTAACCGCATTGATGACGAGACGGCCGTTCGGCCGCAGCGCGCGCGCCGCCGCATCAAGCACGCCGGTATCGCTGGCGCCGCCGCCGACAAAGATCGCATCGGGCGTTGGCAGTTCGCCGAGCATAGCGGTCGCCGCGCCGGTGGCGACATGGAGGCCTGGCACGCCGCACGTGGCGGCGTTGCGAACAATCCGTGCGGCGCGATCGGCGCGGCGTTCCACGGCGATCGCGCGCATCGAGGGATCGACCAGCATCCACTCGATCGCAACCGACCCCGAGCCGGAACCGATGTCCCATAGCAGCTCGCCGCGTCGCGGCGCCAACGACGACAGCACGACTACGCGGACCTCGCGTTTGCTGATCTGGCCGTCATGTTCGAAGAACTCGTCCGGCGCGCCGGGGGTCAGCGGCACAATCCGGGCACCGGGCGTTGCTTCGACTTCGATTGCGACCGTGTTGAGCGCATCCACGATGCCGAACACGAATTCGGCGGCGCTCGTGCTGCGGATGCGCTCGCGCGGGCCGCCCAGTGCTTCCAACATAGTGAGCTTAGACTTGCCGAATCC
>CATPBC010000175.1 GCA_955652195.1 uncultured Xanthobacteraceae bacterium
GAAACGGGCAACCCGGCGGTCGTTAAGGCCAAAGGGCTGCAATATCTGATCGATCACGTCGCGCAGGCTCACCGACTCCCAATGCTTGCGTCCTAGCAGGCTGTGGGCCTTTGACAGCGCCAGAATTCGCCCCTCAAAGGTGTCAAGCACTTCCTTGTTCGCCGCGCCGCGCAAGGTCTGCACGGCAATCGCCTGTACGGTAGCAAGCGTATTCTGCGTGCGGTGGTTCAGTTCGCCCAGCAGAAACCGGAGACGATCTTCCGCCTGCTTGTGCCTGCTGAGATCCACGAACGAGGCGAAATGCTGCACAACATCACCAGTCTTATCTAGAATTGGGCTGATGAAGACGGCGGCCCAGAACATGCAGCCGTCCTTGCGGCGGCAACAAATTTCAAAATCGTTTTCGGAGCTGCTCGCGAACGCGGCTTCGACTTTGGCCAACTCCTCAGGATCTGCGGGGTGCCCCATCAGGAAATCGAAGCTCTGGCCGAGCACCTCCTCCCGATCATATCCGGCTAGGGACAGAAAGCTGTCATTGGCAAAAATTAGCGGATGGTTGGCTTCCTTGGCGTCCGTAAACACCATTGCCATGCGCGTCGTTTCAGCGGCGACGACGAACGGGCCAAGGTCTTTCCGAAAGCTCTCGACTTCGGATTCGGCGGCTTTCTGTTTCCCGGATTTGTTCTCCTCGCTCGGCATGTCAGACATTCGCTCCGGGCAGGCCGATACTGAACTGTGGCTCATCGCTCTTCATTCTCACTATTGGGGATGCTCCACGTCCCAATACCCACGAGAATGCGCGCTTGGTAGTTTTGAGGTCTGTATCGGATTGACCAGTACTACTCTCGCGATGTCGCTGAAAGAACGCGATCTTGCTGGCGCCTATCCAATCAAGGTGAGGTCGAGTTGCCCACCTGATCCAAAGCGTACGCGTTAAAATGATGTGAGCAATTTTGCACAGTCTTTACCTTGCGAGGGATTGATTGCATCATGTTGGTTTTCGCCGCGCATTCACGCATGTAAAACACGGTGATCGAGATACTGAATCGTTTTTAAATTCAAAGGAGAAATCACATGGTTGAACCAAAATCCGCCACAAACGAAAACGAGATTTCCCGCGACCGTCTTGCGGAGCTGTTGAACGAAGACCTTTCCCGAGAATATCAAGCCATCATCGCCTACGTAGTCTATTCCCAGGTGCTCACCGGCGCCCAATACATGGACATTGCCGCGCAGCTCGAAATCCACGCCAAGCAAGAGCTCGACCATGCCCTGATACTCTCGCGGCAGATCGACTATCTCGGCAAAATGCCGGTAGTAATACCCAAGCCGGTACGCACATCGAAAAATCCGAATGACATGCTCCGGTACGATCTCGACAATGAAAACGAGACCATTCGCAATTACCGCGATCGTATCCGGCAATGTGAAACGCTTGGAGAATACGCAATGGCGGAACAGATTCGCCAGATCCTTATGCAGGAGCAGGATCATCAAATCGATTTAGCCACTGCCCTTGGCGTAAAAGTTCCAGATGTTAGCGGTGGTCCCAAAGGACGTCCCCTGCGCAAGCGTCGCTAACGCGGCTCGCTCCGTCCTCATTGTACTTCAACAGCAGGCGAGACTGCGGTTCGAAGCAGTCCACCTACGTCAAACGCATCGCGTTACGAGGCTAGAAAACCGTGTGCCGATATCCTGTGAGCAATCCCAGGATTGGCGGGGACAGGCAACCAATCAATGATTCCAAAATCAAACTTTCTTGTGGCCGCATTCTTGCAGGTCGCTTTATTGTGACTGGCCAGCGCAGCCGGTAGCAAATCAGACGAGTGCGGGTTTCCATCGGTCTATTCAACCGACAGCGAAGCTACGGCGAGCGGACAAGACACACGGCCCCAATGATTTGACCGCCGCGCATCGGTCACTACCGTTCGGGACGCTGGTCCACGTTGACGATCAAGAGAACAGGTGCTTGCCTTTTCACTAGCGGAAAAATAATTGATTTATCGAAGGTTGCCGCACGCGAACTCCGCATTTCCGATTTGACGCAGGTTTGTCTCAGCATCCTATCGACCGCCGAAAATCGACCTGCAACGGCACCCCCGTCGGCCTACCTTTATACTGTGAAATTGGTCACAGACCCCCAAATAGTGGATCAGTTTCAATTGTGTCGGGAATAACGCGCAAACGCTGGGCCAGTGAGCACTTTGAGACAGTTTGCTGGTTCCAGGACGGCCATGCTCCACAGCTAGGGAGACGCCAACTAAGGTGTCCCCAGTCAGGAGGCTGTCCTGGGTGAGGCCGACCTGTTTCGGCAATATGCCAAGGAGGCCATGCACGGGTCCTCCAAAGCCACAAGCGAAGATGAGAAGCGAAGCCTAATTGAACTTGCCTGCACTTGGGCGCAAGCAGCGTTGACGAGTGAGAGGGTGTTTGGGTCGAGTTTTGTTTCGTCGCCATACGTAGTTGGTGAAGGCGCGTCGCTGACCGTGCTCAAAAAATGCTAAGCTTTAATCATGAGAGTCAATTGGAAGGAGGTCTCTAAGTTTCTCTCTGACGCTTTGGGTTTGAACGCTTTACGTTTCACCGCCTTTTTGCAGGCCCAATCCCGACAGCCCGAACCGCCCATTCGGGCCGAGCTCTTTAGCGTTGAGCGCCTTGAACAGCACGCGGAGAGCCTCGCAGCCGCACAGCGGATTACGTCTAAACCGAAGCGTGTGCGGCCGCTCACCCGACGGGTCTACGATAATACTCAAGTCCTGATAGACACCTATCGCGTCATCGTTAAAGCCACCCACACCCGTGAATCGATTACGCCAGCAGCGGAATGGCTGTTGGACAACTTTCATGTGGTGGATGAGCAGATACGCGAGATCAAAGATGATCTGCCGCCCGGCTTCTATCGCAAACTTCCGAAACTGGCCGACGGGCCATTGCAAGGATATCCGCGCGTTTTTGGAATCGCGTGGGCTCTCGTTGCGCATACCGATAGCGCGTTTGATATTCAAAAGCTGACCCGGTTTGTGGAGGCCTACCAACGCGTTCAGCCTCTGACCATCGGCGAATTGTGGGCTCTCGCAATTACATTGCGTATCACGCTAGTAGAAAACCTGCGCCGCCTGGCGGAAGCCATCGTGGCGCGGCTGACGATGAGCCGTCTGGCGGACAGGCTCGCCGACCGGATATTGTGGACCGACGACCGCCGTCCCGAGCCCGCATCCGCGGACTTACACAGCCTCGATCAGGTTCCTTGGTCAACGGCATTTGCCGTGCAGCTCGCACAACGTCTGCGCGACCACGATCCCAATGCGACACCGGCGTTGCGCTGGCTGAACGAGCGGTTGGAAGCCGAAGGACTGACGACCGATCAGGTGGTTCGAGCAGAAGTCCAGCAACAGAGCGCAATGAACGTGACCGTTCGCAACGTGATCACGAGCATGCGTCTGTTATCCATGATCAACTGGGCAGAGTTTTTCGAAAGTGTCAGCCCCGTCGATGCCATCATGCGCGGTGGAAGCGATTTCGCAGCGATGGATTTTACGACGCGCGACCTTTACCGACGCGCAATAGAGGAAATC
>CATPBC010000176.1 GCA_955652195.1 uncultured Xanthobacteraceae bacterium
GCGCCGCGCGCAATGCGCTGGATTGCGCCTATTGGGACTTTGAGGCGAAACAAAATGGCTGCCGCGCCTATCAATTGGCCGCGCTGCCCCCGCCAAAACCGCTGGTGACTGCCTATACGATCTCGCTCGACCATCCCGACGCTATGGCCGATGCGGCAGCACGCGCGGCAAAATTGCCGTTGCTTAAAGTGAAGCTCGGCGGCGGACCAGAGGACGTGGAGCGCATTGCCGCGGTACGCCGCGCCGCGCCGAAGGCGGAGCTTATCGTCGATGCCAATGAGGGATGGGCCGACCGCGATCTCGAACGTAATCTCACCGCCTGCGCGCAAGCAGGGGTCAGCCTGATCGAGCAGCCCCTACCGGAGGGGCGTGATCTCGCGCTCAAGCAGATCGAGCGCCCGATCCCCATCTGCGCGGACGAGAGCGTCCACGATCGCGCTTCGCTGGACGCGCTGAGCGGCAAATACGACGCGATCAATATCAAGCTCGACAAAGCGGGCGGATTAACCGAGGCACTGGCGCTTGCGATGGAGGCCGAGCGGCGCGGCCTCGGCATAATGGTCGGCTGTATGGTGGCAACTTCGCTGGCGATGGCGCCGGCTATGCTTGTGGCGCAACGTGCACGGATCGTCGATCTTGATGGGCCGCTGCTTCTCGCCAAGGATCGCGCGCATGGCTTACGCTATGAAGCCAGTCTCGCTTATCCGTCGGAGCCCGCTCTATGGGGATGAGGCGGCGCTAGTGCCACGAACCCGAAGTTCGCACGAACGCGCCGCAAATGCTTACGAACTTCGGAATCGGGACAATAGGCAGCCGCCGCGAACGGAACTGTGGGTTATTCTGCCGGACTTCGCCCATGAGATTGCAGTTCGCCTGTTCGATTGCGCCGCCCTGCCTTATACTTGGCGAGTCGCTCTGAGGGATTGTCATCGGCGCGAGACGGCGTCGCCGCCGCGCAAGCGATTCGATTACGTAGTCGCGGACCGCTGATGACTGGCGATACAGGCAAGCCGCGTTTGCTGCCAGCGTTTTGCTGCCGATTGATCCGCTTGCCGCGTTGCGCGCGTTGAGTGAGCAAGAGCTCATCGCCTGTTCGGATGGCGTGCAGTTGGAAACTTTACGGGCGCTTGGCGTTTAGCTGATGACTCGAGCGCTCGAATTGTCGCGTATCATACACAGCGCCGAAGTTGCTGCAGCGGCTTGAAAATTAGACAGCAATCGGTGCAGGCGAGTGCAGGCGATGTGCTGAGTTCTCCGGGTCTGCCGGGTCCTTTGTAGGTCCCTAATGCTGATCTTCTGGAGGCCACTATGCACAGACTTACCGCTTTCGCTTTCACGGCAGTGGCGTTGTGCATGCTCGTGTTTGGTCCCACCGGCGTGTCCGCGCGTGATGACGGCCGCTACGCCAATTCTCCCTTGAAACCGTGGTTTGATCAGCTCGCCAGTAAAAAAGGCCTGTGCTGCTCGTTTGCCGACGGCGTCAAAGTAGAAAATGTAGATTGGGATACAGACAACGGGCGTTATCGCGTTCGGCTCGATGGGCAGTGGATTATCGTTCCCGATTCGGCGCTGATTACGGAACCTAACCGTTACGGTCCGGCGGTCGTCTGGCCGTATCGGGACGCTGATGGTACGACGCAGATCCGTTGTTTCTTGCCTGGAGCGGGGGCCTAGCTCCGCGACGGGGCGCAAATATCAAGCGACGAGGCGGGAATACACTTCCGGGTCCACGTTGCCGCCCGAAAGCACGGCGACAGCAACTTTATTCGTGACATCGATCTTGCCGTGCATCACGGCAGCGAGCGCGACCGCTCCCCCGGGCTCTACCACGAGTTTCAATTCGGCGAAGGCAAAGGCAACGGCCGCAGCGACCTCGTCGTCGCTCACCGCGACACCGGCGCCGACCAGAGATTGATTGATCGCGAAAGTAAGCTTGCCGGGCATGCGCGCCATCAACGCGTCGCAAATCGTGCCGGTCAGGCTCGCATTCTCTTCGCGTCGGCCGCTGTGGAATGAGCGCGCGTGATCGTCGAAACCTTGCGGCTCCGCCGTGTAGAGCAGGGCGGAAGGCACCCGCGATTTGACCGCCAAAGCGATGCCGGCGGTGAGCCCTCCGCCGGACGCGGTCACCACCACGATTTCCGGAACAAGCCCGAGTGTCCGCAGATCCTCGACGATTTCCCGTCCGGCGGTCCCCTGACCGGCGATAATCAAGGCGTCATCATAGGGAGGCACCAGAATGGCGCCGCGCCGCGCGGCGATTTCGGCAGCCATCGTCTCGCGATCGTCGCGCAGGCGGTCGTAGAGTATGATCTCGGCGCCAAATGCGGCGGTCCGCTCGCGTTTGGCGCGCGGCGCGTCCCTCGGCATTACGATCACACATGGCATGCCGAGAAGCTGTGCCGCTGCGGCGACCCCTTGCGCGTGATTGCCGGAAGAATACGCCACCACGCCACCCGCTCGCTGGTCGGGCGGGATCGCGGCAAGTTTGTTGTAGGCGCCGCGGAATTTGAACGAGCCAGTGCGCTGCAACGTCTCGGCTTTGAGAAAGATGCGACCGCCGGTCATCGCGTCGAGCGGGGCCGACGTTAGCAGCGGTGTGTGCAGGGCAACGCCCGTCAGTCGGCGGGCCGCCTCGTCGACATCTGCGGCGGTGGGTAATGCGACCGGGTCGTCCACGGCGCTCATCACCGGCAACGGTAACGCCGCTCTCGCCTCGCAAGCAAGGGCATTCGGCGCGGCCACGCAGCCTGTGGCTAGGCAACTATCTAATCAAATCGGCCGGCGGCGTGGGCTAGCATGGTGTACACCTTGCCGGTGTCTGAGGTCAGGTAGTTGCGTGCCACAGCCGGACCGCGATCGCCCCGCGAAACATCGTCGAGCAGCCGTTCGAATTCATGAATGTAGTGTTCAACGGTTTGGCGAAAGTCCGTATCGGACCGATATTTGTTGCGTATTTCCTCAAATGCCCGCTGCCCTTGGGCGGTGTAAAGGCGCTTGGTGAAGGCGCTGCGCTCGCCGCGCTTATATCGCTCCCACAGGTCGACGGCGACGTCATTGTCGATCATGCGCGCGATGTCGACCGAGAGTGCGTCGATCGAATCGACGCTGTCGCGCGCTGAGCCGTCCTCGGCCGGCGGGCCTTCGCGAGAAGGAGCCTCTACAGCCGCCGGGCTTTCCTCGCGCGAGGCGCGGGTGAGAAGGTCGGATAGCCAGCCGCCGTTACGGCCTTTGTTATCGTCCTTGCCGCCTGGGACCGGACTGAGCGTAGGCGGACTGGCGCGCCGCGCCGGCGCTCCGGTGATGTCACGCGCCGGTGTAGGCTGCTGAGGCGCCGCAATATCGGCTCGCACCGGCCGCGCTTGTGTGCGACCGCCGCCTGCCGCGTAGAGCGGTTCAACATCGCGGCGCAGCGGCTCGACCGCATCCAGCGAACGGCCGTGGCGGGCGACAATTCGGTTGAGCTCGGCAAGTGCTTCGATCTGATCCACAATCACGCGCCGCATCTGCGCCGTGCTCTCCGAAGTTTCTTGCGGAAGCTCGAGGACGCCGCGCCGCAATTGGGTACGCGTTGCCTCGAGTTCTTGCTGCATCTCCGCCGCCATCTGCTTCATGCCCTGCATAACTTCGCTAAAGCGGGACGTGGATTCGCCGAACATGGTCTGCACTTGAGCGAAAGCTTCGTCGTAGACGGCATTGAGCGCTTCGCTAGTGCGGTTCCGCTCCTCTTCCGAGCTCTTTCGGACTAGCTCATATTGCTGCTCGATCGTCTGCACGCTTTCGTTGCTGGTTTGCGCAATCAGGCCGGCGATTTCGCTGGCCCGAGCGGTAGCGGTGTTGAGTGATTCTTCCAAAAGCGCGGAGAAACGCTGCAGGCGCTGACCGAAATCCTCAGCGCGAGTATCGAGCGTGGAAACCAGCGTCTCGATATTTGCCTGGCGGTGCGCGACCGATTCGTCGGTGCGACGGTTGCCACTTTCCAGAAGCTCTACCGCGTCGGCAAGCGTCCGTCCGTGTGAGCTGAACTGGTCCGCGAGATCGCCGATCTGACCGAGAACTTTGCTCGTTATAGTATTGAAGTTACCCAGGTGCTGTTCCACCTTGGCGGCGGTCGTGCCGCTCTTGCTGCTTAAATCGGTCATGGCGGCGACAAATTCGGACACGCGCGTCGCCATTGTATGCTCGATCGAGCTCATGTTTTCATGAGCGCCGCTGAGCACCTCCTGCAGGAGGATGTTGGCCTCGCGCAGCCGCTCGAAGAGGGCAGTGGAGTCGGAGCGCAGCATCGTGTGCGTCTCCATCATCTCCGCCACTGTCGCCGCGGTGGTCTGCTTGGATTCCTCGATGGCACCCTTGGTCGCGCGTTGCAGCTCCTCGAGCGCGCGCACAATGCTTGATTTGGTGGCCTCGGTGACGCCCTGAGCACCCTCCTGCATTTGCCCGAGGCTGCGGGTGACGGCCGCTGTCGCGTTCAGGCTGGCGTCGTTGATCAAGCGGGCGATCTCTTCGCTCTTTTCCGTCATCGTCTGGGTGAAGACAAAGCCCTTGGAGCCGATCGCCTTTACCGTCTGCTCGGTAATGCGTTCGACTTGACCAGCCAACTGCTCGCCCTTGGTCCCGAGCGTGGAAACCAGTGTGCTCGACTTCTCGTCGAGAACCCGCGCCATGTCATCGACGCGCTGCGTAAGCGCGCTGTTGATCTCGTTGGCCTTGCCGACGATGTTGCGCGATACCTCGGTACTCATGCCCACGAGCTTGCGCTCGGCCTCGCCGGCACTACGGCTAATCGCATCGGTCGTCGATTGCGATGTCTTGACGAGAAGCTCGGCAGCGGTGGCGGCCGCCTTGCCGATCGACTCGTTCGCGGAGGTGGCGCTTTTGACGATCGTGTTGCTCAGCGCCCCAGCGCTGCGATTAAGCGACACGGTCGCTTCCGCGGCGCTGCGATTTAAGGCCTCGGTAGCGGCCGTGCTCGCTGCCGCGCTCTTGCCGAGCGCTTCGGTGGTATTTGCCGCTACCTGGCTGAGCGCGCGCTCGGCTGCGGTGGAATTGGTCTTGATGGATTCCGAAAGCTGCTCGAGCCGGGAATTGAGCAGATCCGCCGCGGCACGGCTGCGAACCTCCATCTGTTGAACGACCGCTTCCGCTCGTCCGTTCAGAAGCTGTTCCAAATGGCCAACGCGGCTGTCGAGCGTGTCGGCAACTTCAAGCGCGTTTTTTCCGAGCGTCGCGTCGATATTGGCGATGCGCTCGCCGAGCGCGTCGCCGAACTTGGCGGCGCGAGTATCGATCAGCGTGGTGACGTCGGTGATGCGCTTGTCGAGCGCCGTAACGACCTCTTTGCCGCCCTCGGCGAGCGTTTTAGCGATGTCGCCGACACGGGTCGACAGTGCATTGGTGAGAGTCTCGGAGCGGCTATCGAGCGTCTCCTGGAAGCGCGAAAGGCGTTGATCTAGTGCGCCGCTGACTTCGTTCGCCTTGGACGTAACGCGGTTGTCGAAATTGTCGAGATAGCTGCGCATCGAGTCGGAGACGTCCTGCGTGCGCGAGCCAAGCCGCTCGACGAGTTCCGCGCCATAGGTCTTCACGGTGCGATCGAATTCGGCGAGATGACGAGTGATGAGGTTACCGAGGGTCGACGAATCGCGCGAGATTTTTTCGCCGAGCTCCGTGCCGGTATTGCTGAACATTTGTTCGAACGCGGCAAGGCGGGTTTGCAGCATCTCCTTAACGGCGTCGCTCCGCGTGGCCACGATTCCGGTGACGTGCTCCGCGGCCTGACGCACCGCATCGGTCATCGTGGTGCTCCGGGCGATCATCGCCTCGGTGACCTGATTGCCAGCCTGTTCCAGCTTCGCCGCCACTTCGCTACCGCGCAGATCGAGGCCAAGAAGCAGGGTCTCGCCGGAATTCTTGAGCGTACTGTTAACCTCGTCGGCTCGCGTCGCGATGGATTCCGCGAGTTGGTTCGAGGTTTCAACGATCGCATCGGTTAGCGTTTGCGATCTCTCGATCATCAAATCGACAACCGCCAGCGATTTTTCCGAGAAGCTTTCGGTGACGCGGTCCAGGCGCCCCGACATCATGTCTTCCAGCCCGTTGGCAATTTCGGCAAATTCTTCGCCGATATGATTGGTTTTGAAATCGAGGCTCGATGAGAGCCGATCGCTCGCCAATGTGATCGCTCGCGATGTCTCCTCGCTTGCCGCCTCCAGGCGATCGAGCAAGTCGCCGCCCCGCTGGCTTAATTCTTGGACCATGTTGTCGCCGATCTGGGCCAGCGTGGCGGTAATGTGCTCGCCCTTTTCTGTAAGCGATTGGGTGATCCGTTGAGCCGCCTCATTGACCTGCTGGCCAACGAGCTCGCTGATCGTCGAGAGGTCCTGCGTGAGATCGATCTGTACATTGCCGAGCGCGGAGCGAACATGCTCGGCTTGCCCGACCAGCGTATCGCGCTGATTGCCGAGCTCCTGAAGGAGCCCGCGTATTCGCACTTCGTTGTCGCTATATGTGCGCTCGAGCGCGGCGACCTCGCTCTGCACTAGCGCCTCGAGTTCGCTGGCGCGCGCCAGCGCTCGTTCGACGCCGTCGCCCATGGCCGCGACTTCGCGTCGGATCGCTTGCCCGACGGTCACGATGGAATCTTGCGCCACGCTTTCCGGCTCGGCGAGCCGCATCGCGACCCGCGCCATTGACTGGGCGATCAGACGCAACTCCTGTGCGCGCCAAGCCATATGCGCAACGCCGAAAAAGAAGATGATCGGCAGCAGGGCTGCCGCGCCGAGTCCGATAACGAGCGCTACAGGCGAACGGCCGGCGCCAAGCGCGGTATGTAAATCGGACAGATAGGCTAGCGAAAGCGCAACGCAGCCGATGATCCAGGCGCCAGAAAACAAAGCGGCGACCAAGTAGGACGAACGGGCGGGACGGCACTGCAATGCGTGAAGGATTTGGCCGATCGACTGCTGATCGTCATTGGCAGCCCGCGCCGCGACTTCGGGAAGCTCGTGTGCGCCGATCGCCTCTTTGTTTGATGGCTCTGTGGTGGCGGCCGCCGCGGCGGCTTGCTCGGCCGGGGCCGAAAAAAGGTCTGCCGATTCAGCCGGACGGATCGGCTGCTCGTCCTCATCGTGGATATTGAGCGCTTCCTGGATCGCCGACAGCGCTGCTTCGGTTGGGTCCGCCATTTTCTTCCGATGATTGGCCATTTCGGTCGTCGCCTCGCCTCTTACGCCCGACTTCGGTCGTCGCCTCGCCTCTTACGCCTGACTAGGACGGCCTGTAAGAACATGTGCGGGCCGCGCCTCGACCGCGCACCCATGCACTGTTCGCTGTATTGGGGACTCCCCAAAAAAGCCCCATGCCGCACCACCAGAGGGCATCCTATCGGTCTGGCAGATCAAAGGAAACCGGGTCGGTAACGACCTTTTAATCATCGTTAACGGGTTGATGGCTCTGGCCCCATTTCGCCCACCGTGACCGCAACCGCCATTGTGCTGACAACAATGCGGCCGCCTTGGGGCCGACCCTGGGCATACCCGCGGTTTTGCTGCGGAAAGCCGCTGGCATAGCGCAGCGTGAGCCGATAGAACCTAGCGGCCGCAACGGCATGGCGCCTATCGGGCGCCCCACCCAGCCGAAATTGTCGACCGGTCATTTCGCCATGGTGAAAATTACCTATATCGATTCCGCAGGCACTGCGCGGACCGTCGAGGGCGAGGCCGGTTCCACAGTCATGGAGACGGCGATCAACCACAGCGTGCCGGAAATTGAGGCGGAATGCGGTGGCGCCTGCGCCTGCTCGACCTGCCACGTCTATGTTGACGAGGCTTGGCGCGAAAAGGTTGGCGAACCGTCGCCAATGGAAGAGGATATGCTCGACTTTGCCTTTGAGGTTCGGCCGAACTCGCGGCTCTCTTGCCAGATCAAAGTGCGTGACGATCTTGACGGTCTAGTCGTGACCACACCGTCCCGCCAGGCGTGATTCCCATATTACAAACAAGCGGTCCGTGCTCTTTTCATCCTCTTTCCCTGGCACGCCAACCACGCTAGACAGACGACCTTCCCGACATTGCCACAACGCCGAACGAGCTTGAACGCGACTTGAACATGACTTGAACATGACTTGAACACGACACGACTTGGATACGAAACGCCACTTGGACACGAAACACTACTTGGACACGAAGACGACTTGGACACGATATGACTGAGCCTATCAAAACCGACGTACTCATTATCGGCGCTGGACCAATTGGCCTGTTCGCCGTTTTCGAACTTGGCTTGCTGGACATGAAGTGCCATCTGGTCGACATCCTCGACAAGATCGGCGGGCAATGTGCCGAGCTTTATCCGGAAAAGCCCATCTACGACATCCCCGGTATTCCCTATACGAGCGCGCAGGGACTAGTCGATTCGTTGTTGCAACAGATCAAGCCGTTTAACGCTCAGTACCATCTCGGCGAAATGGTCGAGCGGATTGAGAAGATCGGCGATCCGCTATTTCGAGTAACCACGGATCAGGGCACTCAATTCGAGAGCAAGATTGTGGTCATCGCGGCCGGCGGCGGGTCGTTTCAGCCCAAGCGACCGCCGATTCCCGGGATCGAGCCTTATGAAAGCAAGTCTGTTTTTTATGCTGTGCGCAAAATGGATGCGTTCCGCGGTAAGCGGGTTCTGATCGTCGGCGGCGGCGATAGCGCGCTCGATTGGACGCTTAATCTCGCGCCGATCGCCAGCCATCTCACGCTATTGCATCGTCGCAGCGAATTTCGCGCCGCGCCCGACAGCGTCAACAAAATGATGAAGCTGGTCGGCGAGGGCAAAATCGATTTTGTGCTTGGACAAGTCACGTCTCTCGCTGGAGCCGGCGGTCAGATCAGCAAGGCGATGGTGAAGACAAACGACGGCTCCGCATTCGAGATTGCCTGCGATGCGCTACTGCCGTTCTTTGGCCTCACCATGAAGCTCGGACCGGTGGCAAATTGGGGAATAGAGCTGCGCAACGACGAACTCATCCCGGTCGAAACGGCAAGCTTCGAAACCAGCGTTCCTGGCGTTTTTGCGATCGGCGACATCAATTGGTATCCCGGCAAGCTCAAGCTCATTCTTTCCGGGTTCCACGAGGCCGCATTGATGGCGCAGAAGGCGCATCGCTACGTCTATCCGGACAAGCGGTTGGTGTTTCAGTACACCACCTCGTCAACCAGCCTGCAGAAGAAGCTCGGCGTGGCGCCCGAGCGCAAGCCTGCGCCAGCGCACGCCGCTTCCTGATCAGGGAATTTTCGGCGACGCGGTTGCGGCGTCGGGCGCCGGCGCCAATGCGGTTGGCGGCGGCAGCGGCTCGGCATGGATGGCGGACGGCGGCGTTAGGCCGAGTACCGCTCGCATAGCAGGCAGCGCGGCATCGGCCATCGCCGCATAACCTTCGGCGGTTGGATGTACCGCGCCGCCGTAAACCGCGCTGAGCACTCCCCACAGGGCGTCGTGGATATCGCTCGGCTTTAGAATCGCCGGCATGCCCTCCGGATAGGTCATCGCGGTAAAGTAACTGTCGTTGGCCGTTCTAATCCAACGGCCGCGCGATGCGTAAGGACGATAGTTTCCAACCGGCTCGTTGCAGACCATCGGATCGTCTGCAGCGGGGGTCGGATCGGTCTGGAAGCTTTGACCGCTGGTCGAGAAACAATTGCGATCGAATCCTGGATCATTGGACGCGCGCACGCACATGCCGTGACGTGCAAACTCTGTCTGGTGGCCATCGATGAAAATCATGCGTTCAGTGAGTGGATCACGACAAAGCTTGCTGCCATCGCACGTTGCAAGCGATTTTATTTTCGGCAGGAATTTGGTGTTGACGAATTCCGCGGCGGCACGCAACCGCTCGCTATCGGCGCCAAATGCGGGATGCACATCCAAGCCGTCGCGGCCGCCCGGGCACGGTTTGTTTTCTGCCTGCATCGCCGGATTGGCATAGGAGACAAACACCACGCGATTGAGGTTGCCGCCGACGAAAGGTTTGAGCGCGATCCGCAATTGCGCAAATTCGTCCGGTAAATCCTGATCCAGCGCCTTTTGCGAATCGGCAACGCTGACAATGGCGCCGCCCTGCCGCAACAGCAGCCGCTCAGTCGCGGCGTCGACGATCACGTTGGCGACTAATGCGGCAAAGTTCACGTCGTTGGCTCCGACCGTCAGCAGCACGAGATCGAGATTGCGGTTCGGCTGCTGCCGGTGCAGGGCGGTCATGAGATCCCTGAGTTCGCTGAATTGGGCCGGCGCCGTACCTGAACAGCTATCGATTCCGACGACCCAGGGACAATCGTCGGCGCGCTGGCTGGCGAACATCCCGGCGCCGATCGTTGCCCCAGTGCAAGCGAGCGGCAGCATCGTGACCGCAACATGCGGCTGCTCGATCGCAATCGCCAGTGCGGTGCGCACCTGATAGCTGTACAGCGAGCGATGGCAGGCCGGACTCATCCAGCGGGCGCCGTGGCGCGCCCAGTCGCTCCCGGCGAGCGGACTCGACGGTCCATTTTCACAGGATCGATCGTCGCCATAGCCGGCCCGGCTCGGGCGATAGTATTGGCTGCCGCCGCCGCTGAAGAAGCGTTTGAAGCAGAAGCCGCCTTCGAGTTTAACCGCCCGGTCCGGATTGCCCTCGCCGGCGGCGATGGAGTCGCCCAGCCCGGCGACAAGGACGTCGCGCACGGCGATATCGGCTGTGAGCCGCTGGGCGGTGCCGTCGCCGAGCGGAATGTCGACCGTCGCGATCGTCGTGCGGCCGGAACGTACGCGCAGTTTGACTTCACGCTCGCAAGGGAGGGTGCTCTGCCGGGCCGAGCCTTCGCCGTCGTCGAAAGTCCATAAGCAGTCGAGCCCGTCCGGCACCGCTCCAGAAATGGTCACGCCGACCGGATAGTTGCGCGGCGAGAGGTAATTTTCGCGCTCGCCGTCCCGATCGCAGGTCTCCAGCAAGCTTCCCGAACTATCCAGGCAAAGTTCGGCGACAATGTCTTTGGCCCAACCGAGGCCGTCGGTATCGCGCGCAAGGCGCCGTTCAGCCGCGAGCACGCCATCGCCACGGCTCGCCGCTGCCATACGCAGAAAATCGGCCTCGTGGCGAAACAGGCGGAAGCGGTTCTTCACCTCCCAGACAATGTGAAAGTCACCGGTCCCGGCGAGCTGGGCGAACGCTGCGTCGAACGGAGCCAGAGCGAACAAAAGGGTGAGAATTATCGTGAGACGGGTCATGCTGGGTGACGGTGAGGAATAACCCTTTTAGCATCGCGCTTGCGGCGGAAATGTGAGGATGACTTATCGTCGCTAGGGAGTGCGATCTTGCCCAAATTCTTATCACAATGGGGCGATTTATTACTGCCCAATGCCGATTGAACGCCGCAAATGCTTGCCGCAAGCTCGGCGGGAGCCTTGAGCTCCGAGGATTAAACCATGTCGAACGGCGCCATGAATACGCAAAATACGCAGTGCTGTATCGTGGGCGGCGGACCGGCCGGAATGATGCTCGGCTTTCTTCTGGCGCGGGCGGGCGTCCGGGTGGTGCTGCTGGAAAAGCACGCGGATTTTCTCCGCGATTTTCGCGGCGACACGGTGCACCCGTCCACCCTCGAGCTCATCTACGAGCTCGGCCTGCTTGATGAATTTCTTAAGCTGCCGCATCGCAAAGTCGATCGGCTGTCGCTACAGATCGGCGAGCAACGCGTGCGGATGATCGATCTGACGCATCTGCCGACCCGCTGCAAATACATTGCGCTGATGCCGCAATGGGACTTTCTTAACTTCCTGGCCGACCACGGCCGGCGCTACAAACAATTCGACCTGCGCATGCGGGCCGAAGCGACCGATTTGATCGAGGAGGGCGGCCGCATCGTCGGCCTTCGCGCCAACACGCCTGACGGCGAATTTGTTATACGCGCCGATTTGGTTGTTGGCTGCGACGGCCGCCATTCGACGCTGCGGGAAAAAGCCGGTCTGCGGAGCGAAGACTATGGCGCGCCCATGGACGTGCTGTGGTTCCGCGTTACCCGCAGAAACAACGACGGCAACGACGTGTTCGGTCACATCGAGGCCGGGATGATGCTGGTCATGCTCGATCGCGGCGATTATTGGCAATGCGCCTATGTCATTCCGAAGGGCGGGATCGAGCGGGTCAAGGCGAGCGGGATCGAAGCGTTCCGGAATTGTGTGGTCGAGCTCTCGCCGTTCCTCGCGGGCCGCATCGGCGAACTTAAAAGCTTCGATGACGTCAAGCTGCTAAGCGTCACAGTGGATCGCTTGCGGCAATGGTGGCGGCCTGGGCTCATCTGCATCGGCGATGCAGCCCACGCGATGTCGCCGATCGGCGGGGTCGGCATCAATATCGCCGTGCAAGATGCGGTGGCGGCTGCCAACCGCCTGGCCGCGCCGCTGAAAGCAGGCCGGGTAACGGATAACGATCTGCAAGCGATACAGCAGCGCCGCACCTTCCCGGCGCGCATGACGCAGCAAATTCAGCTCACCATGCAGAACCGGATTATCAGTCCGGCTCTGCAAGCCACCCGGCAGCCGAAGCCGCCGTTGCTGTTCAGACTGTTCGATGCGTTTCCGATCTTGCGGCGTGTGCCAGGACGTCTGTTGGCGCTGGGCATCCGGCCCGAGCACGTGCAAACGCCCGATGCCTCGGCCGCCACCTAGTGTGGTGGATTTGAAGTTCCTACGATTAAGCGGCTGGCTCGGATAGGAACTTCAAATCCAAAAACCACACTAGAATCATAAATTAGCTAGTGTCCCTTTGATTCCGAAGTTCGCATCGGAGGCGCCGCAAACACTTGCGAACTTCGGAATCGGGACACTAGTCGCACTTAGTTGCGCCGTTGCATTTCGGTCGCTGCGTGCGCCAAAATTTCAGCCAGATGCGCTTCCGCTTCGGCGTCGTCTTGCAGCCGCTTGGCGACTATTTCGCGCAAATGATCGAAAGCGGCTTCGACGAGCGGCGGCAAGGTCCGGCGGCCTTCGCGTTCGCCGCGCGCCGCCCGCCGCCAGCGATTGACGCGTTCGCCGATTGCGGCCAGCCGATCGAGCACGACATCGGCAAGGTCGCGGTTGGCATCGAGATAGGCGCGGCCTTCCGCGGTGATGGTGTAAAGCTTTTTTGCGCCTTCGCTCGAGACCGTCACGTAGCCGGCTTCTTCCAGAAAGGTCAGCGTCGGATAAACGATACCGGGACTGGGGCTGTACCAATCGGCAGTTTTCTCCTCGACGAGCTTGATGATTTCGTAGCCATGCCGCGGTGCCTGCGCGATCAGCGCCAGTGCCACGAGCCGCAGGTCGCCTTGGGCCAGCATCCGGCCGGCGCGCATGTCGTCGGGATTCATGCCGCCGCCATGGCGTCCGCCAAAGCCAAATTCGCCGAAACGTCCGCGCCGGTGGCGTCCGGCAGCCCATTGATGAGATCCGCAATGTCGATGCATGTTTCATTTCTCCAACTTAGATATATCTCTAGATAGATCATAATTAGACATAGCGCAAGATATATCTTTGGCCTTAAACCTGGTGCATTTCGTCGAATAGCGGCGTGCGGCGTACGAGGACTACAATGCGAGGATGTTCGCGACCTTCTTTCATGAATTAAAGCAGGCCGGCCTGCCGGTGACGCTGCGTGAATATCTGACGCTGATGGAGGCGATGGAGCAGGACCTCGCCGGCCGTCGGGTGGAAGATTTCTATTACCTGTCACGCGCTGCGCTGGTGAAGGACGAGCGCAATCTCGACAAGTTCGATCGGGTCTTCGGCCACGTGTTTAGGGGCCTGGATCTCGTCGAGCAGGCGCTCGAGGCGGAAATTCCAGCCGAATGGCTGAAAAAGCTTGCGGAAAAATACCTTACCGAGGA
Source organism: uncultured Xanthobacteraceae bacterium (assembly GCA_955652195.1). GTDB lineage: Bacteria > Pseudomonadota > Alphaproteobacteria > Rhizobiales > Xanthobacteraceae > BOG-931. Next base: position 13,890 of record CATPBC010000176.1, read on the forward strand.
AGAGAAAAAGCAGATCGAGGCGCTGGGCGGGCTCGACAAACTGCTCGAAACTCTGCGGCAGCGGCTCGCTGAGCAGCGCGGTCGTCATCAGGGCGGCAAGAAGTGGATCGGCACGGCCGGCACCTCGCCATTCGGAGCCTACGGTTACAATCCCGAAGGCGTGCGCATCGGTCAGGATACAAACCGCAATTTCCGCGCGGTAAAGGTCTGGGACAAGCGCGAGTTCAAGGATCTCGCCGGCGACGTCGAGCTTGGCACCCGCAACATCAAGATCGCGCTGCGCCGCTTACGTAAATTTGCGCGCACCGGCGCGCCGGACGAGCTCGATCTCGACGGCACGATCAAGGGCACCGCGCATAAAGGCTATCTCGACATTTTGATGCGGCCGGAGCGGCACAACACCGTCAAGGTGTTGTTGTTCCTCGATGTCGGCGGCTCGATGGATTGGCACGTCCAGGCGACCGAGGAACTGTTCTCCGCTGCCAAGAGCGAGTTCAAGCATCTCATACATTTGTATTTCCACAATTGCCTGTACGAGAAAGTCTGGAAGCAGAATGCGCGGCGCTGGACCGAGACGACGCCGATCTGGGAGGTCCTGCACACCTATCCGCACGACTACAAAGTCATTTTCGTCGGCGACGCGTCGATGTCGCCCTACGAAATCGTGGCGGCGGGCGGATCGGTCGAGCACTTTAACGAGGAGGCCGGGCGCGTCTGGATGGAGCGTGTCATTGCAACTTATCCGTCCTGCGTCTGGCTCAACCCGGTGCCGGAACGCGAATGGGAAACCACCGCCTCGATTCGCCTGATGCGGCAGCTTTTCGGCGGCCGGATGTATCCGTTGACAATCGAAGGCTTGGACGCCGCGATGCGCGAGCTTGGGCGATAGCCAGACTCAATAGCTCGACTCACAAGTCACGCGGCTATTCCACGCCGGGCTTCGCTCAGATCCGAAAGTCGAATAACCGGGGGCTGCGGCGGAACAACAAGACTGCGCGCGGGCAGTCGCTCAACGTCTGTCGTTGCGAAAGTAGCTGGGCTCGCGGATGGGAGCAGCTCTGTCCGGGTCTTCCAAATACTCGTGAGCATCGTGGCCGTGGCCGACCACGCCGAGCCGACATCGTTGCGGGTGTCACGTCCGGCAGTAAACAGCTTGCGGATCAACAAATCGCGCTCGGCAGAGGCCGGCAAATCGAACTGAACGCCGACCTGTCCGTCATTTGAGCGGATCACGGTTGCCGCAACAAAACCGACTTCCGCGATGAAAAGCCGTAGTCGTTCTCCAATTTTGGCGTCGAGCGGCCGATCGACGACCATGGCCGCGCCTGAGAGCGAGATATCTTTGACCACGGCTGTCGATAGCGCGCCGGATGCGCCGATGATCTGGACCGATTCGTCGATTGCGAAGCGTTCCTCCGTACGGCGAATTGGCGCTTGCAAGGCCAGCATGCACACCAGAAACAGCACGACGATATTGATGGACGACCAGAACGCGACCATCGGCAACAAACTCAGCTGAGTAACTATTCTCCAGTCCGGCGATGTATTGATCAATAGGCCAGCGGAAGTCGCTGCCATGAGCAAGGCCGCTGTCCAGAATATCCCGTGATCGTATCCTGATTCCACGGCGGCGCTGCCTTTAGGCGTGACGTTAAAGACATGGCCGAACGGCCGTAGCAGCGTCGTTAACACTGCCGGAAGCACCTTGAAGCTTTGAAACGTGCCCAACACCTGCGCGGCGAGCGGAAAATATTGGTGCGGCGCATACACCCATAGGCCGCCTACGACGGCAAGAACCATTGGCACCAGGTAGTACAGGACCGACTGCGTCGTGACATTGATCAGAGGCGCAACGCCCGTCCAAAGGAAGACCAGCGGCGAAATGATGCTCATGAGCAGCAACAGCGCCTGCGTGAGCCAATGCGTCGGTAGAAAGAACAGGCGCTGCGCAAAAGAGAGACGAGAGCCGAACGGACCGGCGGCCAGAAAAAGAATTTGCATCGCGCCGCGCGCCCAACGCTGACGTTGCACAAAAAAAGCTTTGATGCTCTCAGGGGCGAGCCCGACGGCAAGCCGTTCGCATAAATAGCGCGTGATGGAGCCCTCGCGCAGCATCATTAGACTGAGCAGCATGTCTTCGGTCAACGATTGTGTCGGCAGCGCATCACCGATGGCGCGAAGAGCTGCGCGGCGGGTGACCGAGTTTGAGCCGCAACAGAACGCGGCATCCCAGGCGTCTCGGCTCGGCATGATCGATTCGAAGAAGAAACGCTGATCGTCCGGCAGACTTTTTCGCACCGCCAGGTTGGCCTGCATCAGGTCGCGATTGTAAAACGCATGAGGCACCTGAACGACGCCGATCTTGGGATCGGAAAAGAAGCCCATGGCGCGCATCAGGAAACGCCGCTGCGGAATGAAGTCGGCGTCGAAGACAGCGACGAAGTCGGCGCTGGTTTTCGTCAAAGCGTGATTGATATTGCCGGCCTTGGCGTGGGAATTGTCGGGCCGCGTGAGATAGCCAACGCCCTTGGCTTGGCAGAACTCCTTCAGCCAGGCTCTTCGACCGTCGTCGAGCACCCATACGGTGAAATTGGGATATTCCAGGCAAAGCGCGCCGGTGATCGTCTTTTCCAAAACGTCCAGCGGCTCGCTATAGGTTGGGATGTAAACGTCGACGGATGGAAGCTGATCGGATGGCAAGGATCGCACGCGCGCCTCGTGCTCATCGGCTTCAGCCCGGCGATCGCTCGTCCGCAGGAAAATCAGATAAAGAATAAACGCGTCAGCTAGCGCCAGCAGCTCGACGGTGAAGCAGATCCAGACCCATGCGATTTCATACCGGGAGCCATGAGCGGGCAAAACGGTCGTAAAGAACCGCCAATCGAGATAGCGCGCAGTGATCAGCCATACGGCGGCAAATATCGTGATGCGTGCCCAAGTCCGCGACAGCGGCAAGGCGGGTCCCAGCAAATAGACCGCGCCAAGGACAAAAGCCGTCGGGCTGAGAAGTTGAATGAAAGGGAGTGCCTCGGCGCGCACCCTAATCGCTCGCAACTGATCCAGCTGCCGCCGTCTGACCAATGTGACTCGCCTGCAAACCGAACGTCCTCGTCAAGCTATCAAGAAATGTGAAGCGCGAGCGCTGGAAACGCACCTCGGCGAGCCGGCCGATATTGCAGAAGTTGTTGCGATTCCCCAATGCTTCGTCGGGGGGAAGACCGAGTTCGACCGTGATGCTACCCGCATCAGGACTAGGCACTTGCGCCGCCAACAGACGGTCATCGGCGCGCGCCGCGGAGCCGCGAACGCGCTTAACCTTTCCCTGTTTCCAATCACCGCTTCCGATCAGACGCACATAGGCGGCATCGCCGGCCTTGATCTGCTCGAAATCCCGCTCCGGCAGTTCAACGGCCACGAACCGACGGGCGCAATCTGCAAGATCGAGCAGCGTTTGGCCCTCGGTCACCGTCGAACCCGGACTTGCCGAAACCAACCAGACCACATGCGCTTCCGGTAGTGTCAGATCGGCATGGGTAAGATGATCTACTCGTTCGCGCTCCTCGACGATTTCTGCGGCGAATTGTTGCGAACGCGCTCCGCCCTCCAGCACCATGGTCTCAAGTTCCTGCCGACGCAACAGCAACCGATCTCGCTGCTGCTGTGAGTACGGAACGTCGTTCGTGCCGTCCCGCAGGAAAACACTATTTTTGGCGGATGTCAGTTCGCCTTGCAGACGGCGCGACCGCGCTTGGGCCATTTCGCAACGCGTGAGCGTGGCCTGTTGTACCGCCTGCGCTTCGGCAGAACGAATCTGCGAGGCGCTGCCGGATTGAACGAGTTTTTCCATTCGCGACCCAACGTCCTGTCGCTGATGCGCTTCGGCAAGACAGCCGCTGGTTTCGGCTTCAGCCTCGGCGATCTCATCGCTTAGCTTTTTGATCATGCCGTCGCGATACGCTTCGACGCGGTTTTCAAGCTCGGCGTCCGCGGCCCTGATTTCGCCTAGCTGTTTACGCGCGAGCGCCGCGTGCTCTTCGGCGACAGCGAATTCGCGATCAACATTGAGGAGGTGGCGCCGGTCCGGGGACTGCGACATGATGAGGCTAACGGTGACAGGCGCCGCCACGAAATCCCCTTTGTGCGGCAAGTCCAGCGCAAGCCGTCCGGCTATTGGCGCTGCAACGCGCACTAACTCGGCATTGACGAAAGCCGACGGCGCGATCCGATAGGTCACGTAAGGCACGAATGCCCATGCGCTAAGTGCGACGAGCGATAGCGCGAGCGCAATGCGAACGTTGCGACTGCGGATAATTCGCTGGAGGTGATCGGTGCCGTACATGTACAAATCGGCCGTTCCCGGTCGTCTTTGGGTTTTTGGGTGCCGAGTTCCTTCATAGCCCAGCCGCAGGAATGAAAATGTTTCAACTAAGCATGCGAATTTGTGCTGTGGTTAAGGAAACATCTACGGCCTCGCGACACGCTGTCCGCAAATCGCCAACAGGAGCTCACAGCTATGCCGGCCGAACGCTTCGATTTTGCCAATGCTCAGGGTGAGAAACTCGCCGCGCTGCTCGATCGCCCAGACGGGCCAATCCGCGCCGTCGCTTTGTTCGCGCACTGCTTCACCTGCGGCAAAGACAATAAGGCGGCGCGCCTGATTGCGCACGGTCTGACATTGCACGGCATTGCCGTATTGCGATTCGATTTCACCGGGCTCGGCTCCAGTGAAGGCGAGTTCGCCAATACAACCTTTTCCTCGAACATCGACGATCTGGTGGCCGCCGCGGATCATTTGCGGATGACGGTCGGCGCACCTGCTGTTCTGATCGGTCACAGCCTCGGCGGTGCCGCGGTGCTCGCTGCCGCTCACCGCATTGCCGAGACCCGCGCGGTGGTGACGATTGCCGCGCCGTTCGATCCGGCACATGTCGCCGGCCTGTTCGGCGACCGCGTCGACGAGATCGAAAGCAAGGGCGAAGTCGAGGTGACGCTGGTCGGCCGGCCGTTCCGCATCCGCCGCGCCTTGCTTGCCGATATCGCCGGGCAAAATCTTGCCGAACGCATTGCCGGACTGCGCAAGGCACTGCTCGTCTTTCACTCGCCAACCGACGAGACCGTCGGCATCGACAATGCCAGCCGCATTTTCACGGCGGCAAAGCATCCGAAAAGTTTCATTTCGCTCGCCGGCGCCGATCACCTGCTGCGGCGGCCGAGCGATGCCGCTTATGTCGCGCATGTCGTCGCCGCTTGGGCCGAACGCTATCTCGATATGGCGGCACAAACGCAGCCAAGCGCGGACGCCGAGCCTCACGAAGTCCTGGTGCGCGAGACGCGGCACGGCACCTTTCAGCAGGAAATCACTGCCGGCCGGCATCGCTTTCTGGCCGACGAGCCGGTCGCCGCGGGCGGGCTAGACAGTGGCCCCGGTCCTTACGATTTGCTGCTGGCCGCGCTTGGCGCCTGCACCTCGATGACGCTGCGGCTTTACGCCGAGCGCAAGAAGCTGCGATTAGCGCGGACGCGGGTGCGTTTGCGGCATAGCCGGATTTACGCCGCCGACTGCGCCGAATGCGAAACCAAGGAGGGCATGCTCGACCGCATCGAGCGGATCATTACGCTGGAAGGCGAGCTCGATGCCGAGCAGCGCCAGCGGCTGATCGAAATCGCCGACAAATGTCCGGTGCATCGCACGCTGACGTCGGAGATCAATATACGGACGGCGGAAGAATTAAGTCAGGGCGCGGCTCGCTGAACGCGCGCTCGCGCTTCCGCAATCGCCTCGGGGATCGCCGTGTCATTGCCCGGCGCCATGATGTGGACGCCGGCGACGCCGCGAATGGTCGAAAGCTCTTCGATCAGCTCGACACAAATGCGCAAACCCTCGCGCGCCGGATCGGCGGCCTTTTCCAGCCGCGCGATAAAGCCGTCGGGAATGATGGTGCCGTAAAGGTGGTTTTTCATCCAGCGCGCCGATTTTGCCGAGCGCAGCGGATTGACGCCGATCAGGAGCGCAAGCTTGCTCGTGACGCCGGCTTTTTCCAAGGCGCCGACATAGCGGCGGACGATGGCCGGATCCATGCAGAATTGGGTCTGCGCGAATTGCGCGCCGGCCTGAACTTTGGCGAGCAGCGCATTCGGCTGCCAGCCCTCCGGCGGATCGATCGGCAGGTCGGCGGCGCCGATGAAAAAGTCGGCGTGGCCGGTGACCTTGCGGCCGGTCGGCAGCGTGCCTTCATCACGCAGCCGGCGCGCGGTTTCGATCAGCGTTTTGGAATCGACGTCGAAAACGGGCTTGGTGTCGGGCTGATCGCCAGCCTTCGGATCGTCGCCGGAGAGGAGGAGGA
>CATPBC010000177.1 GCA_955652195.1 uncultured Xanthobacteraceae bacterium
AACGTAAGCAGGATATAGGCATACGAATTAAGCCGATTATTTTTGCTCGTTTTGGATATCGCGACCAACGTATCCTAATAGATGACAGTGATCATTCAAGCCGTAGCGGGGTTGGCGACTTGCGTGCGCCGATCCGCGTACCGGCACATATCGAATGTCGGGTCCTGGCCCAAGTGCGACATGCGCGACTCAGGATTGCTGCTGTGCAGCTTGCTTCGGAACCCTCCCTTTACAGCCTGAAGGAATTCCAGGACGTTATTTGGATGTCATCGGAAGTGGAATCGCGGCTGCGCGTGTGTCCAACGCACAAGCGCTGCGCAAGATTGTACGGGTAGGCATCGCGACCATTCAACCGCGCACCGGACCATTGTAGACAGCATTCGAACAGCAGCTGAAGCAACTTGGATACACCGAGGGCGAAAATCTCGCTGTCGAGTTCATCGACCTGAATGGACCAATCAACACCGAAAGTGAGGCCATGAGGGAACTGGTCCGTCATGAGGCTGATATCCTTATCGCGTCTGGCACTGAAATCGCCGTCAAGTCGGCCATGGTAGCTACGGAAAAGTTGCCGATCGTGATGATAGCGATCGACTATGACCCACTCGCTTTACATTATATCGCGAGCTTGGCGCGACCGGGCGGCAACGTCGCCGGTGCGTTTTTCCAGCAAGTTGAGCTTGCAATGAAGCGGCTTCAACTTATGAGAGACATGCTTCCACGCATTGAGGCCGCGACCGTGTTTTGGAACGCTAATTCAGTCGAGCAATGGCAGGCGACGCAACGCGCTGGAACAGCAGCGGGACTGCGTCTTTCCGGGATCGAGTTAAATGAGAAACCCTATGACTATGAAGCGGCACTCGCTAAAACTGCGCCTGATTATCGTGGTGCCCTTGTTGTTTCGCGAATGGGTCGAAGCTGGTGGCTTGCTGTCCTACGGCCCTAATATCAGAGCAATGTACAGACTTGCCGCCGACTATGTGGACCGCATCGCGCGGGGCGCAAAGCCCGCCGATCTGCCGGTTGAGCAGCCAACAAAGTTCGAGTTCGTTGTCAATCTCAAGACCGCCAAGGCCCTCGGCCTCACAGTACCGCCGCCACTGTTGGTGCGCGCCGACGAGTGATCGAATAGCGATACTCTTTGCTGCAATGCACTTCGTCCGGAATTGCTCCGTTGCCGACGTAATGTGATGTCCGCGATTTAGCCGCTATCAGGGGGAAAGCAGACGTGCCGCGGACGTCGCTGGAGGTCCGTTGGTGACCCCGGAACGGAAATCGAATGTCCGGTTTTGCCGTGATGCACAACCTCAACGATGACGGCGAAGTAGCACGTCCTTCGCCTCATTGATGCGGGCCGCGAGATACGTCGTCCCTCCTTGATCGGGATGCAGTTTCTTCATGAGGGACCGGTGCGCGCGACTGATCTCCTCCTTGCTCGCCCCAGGTTGAATGCCAAGGATCTGATAAGCCTCTTGTTCTGTCATTTTGCCAGCGCCGCCCGGCCTCGCCCCGGCGCCCGCTCCCGCATCATGCTGCGCGTTTTCACGCCAGCCGGGCTCCCTGCGGTCAAGATAGGCTGCCAGTAAATCGCGGCTGTCGTCGTCGATTTCGCTAAACAATTTTATCACCGTTGCCTGGTCTAGCGCATCGAGCGAAGCGTCCTGATAGCTGCCCGCGAGAACACGTCCGCCCATTCTGCCGGTGTCATGATCGAGTTCCACTTCAAGGAAGGCGGTCCGTACACGCGACACCTGCCCCGCGCTTCTTTGTGTTCGGGCCCAAAAAGGGGCAGACCAAAAAGACGTCCAGCCGAGTAATCCCAGTCCGAAGGCTCCGACCGGTATGGCCACTGCGATCTCGCCGCGAAATAGCAGAAACGCGGCAAGCAGCATCGCGGCGCCGCCGCCGATCGCACGCAATAGGCGCGCGACTTGCTTGGGATCGGACTTGGAAAAGGCAATACCGGCCCACAGCAACAGGAGAAGGATCACAACCCCGAGCAGAAACGCCGGCATGTTTTACTTCAGTTGCTCGATTAGCTTTGTAACACCGGCGCCATGGGCTTTGAGATGGGCAAGGGCTTGAAGTCCGCCAGCCGCATAGGCTGCGGCTGCGCGCAGAAGCTCAGCGAGTTCGTGCGCAGCGCCCGGCGCAAAACGGCAGAACGCCCCACCTGTGAGGCGGGCAATCTCGCGGAAAGCTTGTTCACAGACTTGATCGTAACCTTCTTGGAACATAAACGCCTTCACGTTGCGCAACCCAAGCTCTCCGGCGCGGACGCATAATTCGTCGAGCGATTCCTCCATCGCATCGCCAATAAAGACCAATACCGCGACCTTGCCGCTCTCGTTTTCGCGCCGAGCGTGGGCGAGAACCTTGGCAATCTGGGTATGGCCCCCGCGGCAGTCGATGCCCGACATTAAGGCGCTAAGTCGATCCGGTTCGGCAATCCAGGAGGAAGCGCGGCATTCCGCCAAGCCGCGATAATAGAGGAGCTGGATCTCGAGACCACCGACGGCCGCCGCCTCGCGGAACATCTCGGCCTGCAAGCTACAGGCCTGATCCCATGTTGGTTGCCGACTCATCGTGGCGTCGAGGGCAAAGATCAGCCGCCCGCGCTGTCCTGCTTTGGCGCCAGGGCTAAGCGCTTTGACCTCATCGAGAAAACGATCAAGCTCAGCGCGCGGCGAGATGGCCGGAGCAGGCCTGGTATGATTGCCCTGGGGTTGGGCTGGGAGCGACGTTTCCTCGGACCGGTGCTTGCCCATCGTGAGATCTAACCTCGGGCTCTAAGGTGGTCCTCTCCGGCAAGAGACGCAATGGCTCGCGCGGCGAGTTCAATCGGCGAGTAAGTCACAGATCTATAGCCAACGGATCTTACGAAGTCCGCAGTCCGCAATCCGCCGCCTCGCGGACATCTGCTATTAGCAGCTTAAAGCAATCAGTCGCCGGCCAATTCACCCGCGCCAGTAGCGGTCTTCCCAACTGCGCGACAGCCGCATCGCCGAAAGAATAAGTCCGGCCATCGAATAGGTCTGCGGGAAGTTGCCCCACAGCGCACCGGTCTGCGGATCGACGTCTTCGGAGAGCAGCCCATAGCGATTGCGGTGCTGCATCGCATCGGCAAACAAGTCGCGCGCCGCGTCGCGCCGGCCGAGCGACCACAACGCATCGATCAGCCAGAACCGGCAGATCAAAAACGCCGTCACCGGCATGCCGAAATCGTCGGCGCTGGCATAGCGCATGACGTGCTTTTCCCGCACCAGTTCGCGCTCCATCGCGGCGACGGTGGAGGAAAAGCGCGGATCGTCCACTTCAACCACGCCGAGATCGGCAAGGAGCAGCACGCTGGCGTCGAGATCGTCCGAGCCAAAGGCCGCGGTAAAGGCGCCACGTTTTTGATTCCAGGCGCGTTCGACCAGTTCGGCATGCATCGGCTCGGCGATCGAGTTCCAGTACTTGGCGCGCTGCTCGAGCCCGAGCCGCATGGCAATGGCGGCGAGCCGCTGACAGCCGGCCCAGCACATCGCCGCCGAATGGGTATGCACGCGCTGGCGGCCGCGATATTCCCAGATCCCCGCATCCGGCTGGAACGCTTTTTCGGCGGCGCGGTGGCCGAGCGATTCCAGCAAATGAAACAGCCCCTCGTCGCCGGGGCGAGGCAGCCGGCGATCGAAGAACATCGGCATGGCGGCAAGAATGACGCTGCCATAGGCGTCGTGCTGCACTTGATTGACGGCGGCATTGCCGATCCGCACCGGGCCGTCGCCGCGATAGCCTTGGAGATCCGGCGCCGTGCGCTCCTGGATCGTGGTCGTCGGCACCACGCTGTAGAGCGGCCGCAACTCCTGGTCCGGGTTGGCGGCGATCGACAGCGTGAACGAAATGAACTCCTCCATGGTGCGGGTCGCACCGATCCGGTTGAGCGCCTGGACGACGAAATAGGCGTCGCGCAGCCAGCAATAACGGTAATCCCAGGTGCGGCCGGAGGAGGGCGCTTCCGGAACCGAGGTTGTATGCGCGGCCACGACCGCGCCGGTTTCGTCGAAGTTGGAAAGTTTTAACGTGATCGCGGCGCGGATGATTGCTTCCTGCCAATCGTAGGAGATCGACAGGCGGCGCACCCAATCCATCCAATAATCATGCGTGCGTTCGATGAAGTCGCGACACGTCGATTGCAAGTCGCCGGTGAACGGCTCGTCGGGGCCGAACACCAGGTGCAGCGGCCGCGTCAGCACGAACGGCGCCTCGTCGTCGATCAGCGACAATGGTGCGTCGGTGGTCAGGCGTATCACAGTCGCGTCGTTGGCGTAGCGGATGTGATTGCTGCCGAGCGAGCGATGCGGCAGCGCCTTGCCATAGTCGCAGGTCGGGCGCATCCGGATCGTGATGCGCGGCAGCCCGGCGATCGGCTCGATGATGCGGTAAAGCTGCGGCGGCCGGAACACGCGGCCGAACTGCCGGAACCGCGGCGCCAAATCGGTGATCCGCACCTTGGCGCCGTGGCGGTTGGTCAAGACGGTGGAAACAATCGCGGTGTTGCGGACATATTGCGATTGAAAATCGACCATGTCCTCGAGCACGACGTCCGAGAAGCCCTTTTCTTCGCGGCCGGACAGCAGGCGGCAGAAAATCGGATTGCCGTCGAACCGTGGATAGCACCACCACACGATGCGCGAGCAGGGATCGACCAGCGCCGCCGTGCGGCCATTGCCGATCACCGCCAGATCGAGGCCGTGATCGATCGTGCCCGCAGGACCGAGCCGCGACTCGCGCTGGATGCCGGCCGCTCGATTTTTGGCGAGGAGCGCGAGATCGTGTGCCCGATCGTTCATGGCGCCGCGCCTTGGTTTAGCGTGCTTTGGCGTCGATTGGCGATGCGCGTCAGCCAGCCGCGCACCGATTCCGGATTTTCGAAATGGCCGTTGACGTCCGGCACCACGCGGCCGACCGAAAAGCCCAAGCCGCCAAACTGGGACAGCATGGGGAATACCGGCTCGTCGGTCGTGTCGTCGCCGACGAAAATCGGTGTACGGCCTTTGAACGGCGGATATGTCATCAGCTCGCGCACCGCGCTGGCTTTGTTGATGCCGGTCATCTTGATTTCGAAGACAAGCTTGCCGGGAAGCACTTCGATCGAGCCGCGCGGCGCGCTGGCGCAAATTTCCTGGATCGCCGCGCGCAGGGTTTCGCCTTTGTCCGGCGCCAATCGATAGTGCAAGGCAAGCGAATAGTCCTTGTCTTCGACCAGTATTCCGGGACCAAGTTCGGTAAGTGCGGCAAGCTTGCGCTTGAGAACCGGATTTAACGACAGCCCCCGCACCACGGGTTCGCCGCCGGGCACGACGCGCAATTCGGCGCCATGGCCGCCGACCGCGGCGAGCTGCAACGGCGAGAAAATCAGATCGATGTCATGCAGCGGTCGTCCCGAAACCAGCGCCAATGCGCCGCCGGTCAAGTCCTCGAGCCGCGATAGCGTATTGCGAAGCTCGGTCGGAACCCAGACCTCCTGCGGCGCTGGCGCCAGATCGAGAATGGTGCCGTCGATGTCGAGCAGAAGCGCGCATTTGCGCAGATCGGAAAGGAGAAGCCTTTCCGCGCGCTCCGTGTCGAGATCGGTAATTTCCAAGTCCATCGGGTCAAGAATCCCAGTATGAGTTTCTCAATCGGCCAGCGCCAGCGGAGGGGCAACCGATTCGAGCGCCTTGCGCTCGGCGGCGATGCCCCAGAGCGCCTCGACCGCCGCAGCGCCGATCATCAAAACTGCACCGATTAAGTAACCAATGGCGACGCTGCTGCGCGAACCGGTATTGATCAGCACGCCCAGCAGCAGCGGGCCGATTACGCCTCCGACGCCGGTGCCGATAGCATAAAAGAACGCAATAGCAAGCGCTCGAATCTCCAGTGGGAAAATCTCGCTTACCGTCAGATATGCGGAACTTGCCGCCGCCGACGCGAAGAAGAAAACGATCATCCAGGCGCCGGTCAAGCCCGTCGCCGTCAACACGTTGTGACTGAACAATTCGGCGGTCACCGCCAACAAAATGCCTGATATCGCGTAAGTCGAGGCGATCATCACGCGCCGGCCGACCGTGTCGAACAGGTGGCCGAGCAGAATCGGTCCAAGCACATTGCCGGCGGCAAAGGGCAGGATGTACCAGCCGACCTGATTCGCCGGCGTGCCGTAGAAATCGGTGAGCACGAGCGCATAGGTAAAGAAGATAGCGTTGTAGAAGAACGCCTGCGACGCCATCAGGCTCAATCCGACCAGCGTGCGGCCCCGATAAGTCTTGAACAGCGTTCGCGCGACTTCGCCGAGCGGCGTATGGCGGCGCATGCGCAATCGTATCGGCGCGCCGCGCGGCGGTCGGTCGAGGTCCGGGAAATGCGCCTCGATGCCGCGCACGACTTCGGCGGCTTGCTGCGGCATGCCATGCGTCACCAGCCAGCGCGGGCTTTCCGGTATCCAATATCGCATCAATAGAATCACGAGTCCGATTATAGCCCCGATCAGAAATGCCAGGCGCCAGCCCAGCGCTGGATCGATCACGGCGGGATCGAGCAGAATGAGCGACCCCCCCGCGCCGAGGGCGGCGCCGACCCAAAAGCTGCCGTTGATGAGAAGGTCGGTCCAGCCGCGGAACCGCGCCGGAATAAGCTCCTGGATTGTCGAATTGATGGCAGTGTATTCGCCGCCAATGCCGGCGCCGGTCAGGAAGCGGAATAGCGCATAGCTTGTTGCATCCCAGGACAGGCCGGTCGCCGCCGTGGCCAGGAGATAGACCGCAAGGGTAATGGTGAACAGCTTTTTTCGCCCCAGCCGGTCGGTCAACCAGCCGAAAAAGAAGGCACCGAGCACCGCGCCGGCGAGATAGCTGCTGCCCGCAAACCCGATTTGCGCATTGCTCAATCCTAAGGCGGTGGCGCGCTTGAGTTCCGCCGACAGCGCGCCGGCGAGCGTCACTTCGAGCCCGTCGAGAATCCACGTGATGCCGAGCGCGACGATCACCAAGATATGGAATCGGCCGAACGGCAGCGCATCGAGGCGGGTCGGGATGTCGGTCTCGATGATCGCTTCGGACCGGACTTGCGCAGCGGCGCGGGCCGATGATGCCGGGTTCCGCCGGTCCGCAGCCGAGGCCGCAATTGATCCATGAACCGAGTCATGAACCGAGCCATGAACCGAGTCATGAACCAAGGCGTGGAGCTTGGCAGCGAGCCGGGAAAATACGTTGCCTGCGGATGAAGCCATATTCAAAAAGAGCCCGGTCCACAGCGGCAACGCGCCGGCGCCATCTGCTGTTCCGATTGCGCTATTGCGCTTGCGCATGCCGCGAGCAGCGGCGGGCGGTTCACTGCGGCTTCGCCGCGCTCCCGGTGAAAGAGACTCGCCAGATGGTGCCGTTGCCATCCTCGGAAATGAGCAATGCGCCGTCCTTGTCGACGGTCACGCCAACCGGTCGCCCCCAAACCGTGGAATCGTTAATGACGAAACCGGTGGCGAAATCATCGTATTCGCCAGTCGGCACGCCATTCTTGGTGACGATACGGATCACCTTGTAGCCGGTGCGCTTCGGGCGATTCCACGAGCCGTGCTGGGCGGCAAAATAGGCGCCGCGATATTCCGCGGGGAATTGCGAACCGTCGTAAATAGTCATCCCAAGCGACGCCGAATGCGCTTCGATCAGAACGTCCGGCGTCGTTACTTTGTCTTTCAGATCCGGCCGCTCGCCGCGATGCTGCGGGTCTTCATTGCCGCCGACATAATACCAAGGCCAGCCGTAGAATGCGCCCTGGCGCACGCGCGTGACGTAATCGGGCGGTAGATCGTGGCCGAGTCCGTCGCGTTCGTTGGTCGAGCACCATAGCGTGCCATTCGGCGCGACCGCCATGCCGACGCAGTTGCGAATGCCGGTCGCGAAGATTCTTTTGTTCTTGCCTTGCGGATCGAATGCCAGCACGTCAGCGCGGTCGGTCTCGTTGCCCCAGGTCGCGCCGAGCGGATGATCGGCGATGAAATTTTGCAGTGTCGCGCCGGACTGCTTGCTCATGCCTTCCGCATCATTGGAGCCTGAGCCGACCGACACATACATCGTTGCGCCGTCGGGCGAGAACACGATATCGCGCGTGGCGTGGCCGCCGACCGGCAGGTGCGGCACCACGGTTTCGGCTTTGCCGCGCGGGGTGAGATCGCCGCTGCGATAAGGAAAGCGCAACACCGCGCCTGTGTCGGCGATGTAAATCCATTGCGGGTCGGCGCCCGGCGGATAAAAGGCGATGCCGAACGGATAGGTCAGTCCCGACGCAAACACGGACTTCTTCGCGGCTTCGCCGCCATCGGACCGCAGCAAGCTGATGCGGCCGGCTCTGCTCTCGGCGACGAATATGTCGCCGTTCGGCGCGGTGCGGATGATCCGTGGCCCGCTCAAACCCGACGCGAACAGGCTCACCGCAAAGCCAGTTGGAACGACCGGCTTCTGATCGGTCCAATGCACGACTCGCACCGTGTTGACGACGGATTGCGAGGGCTCCGGCGGCGGCAGGTCGCCCGGCCTGATCAGCCGCCGCGTTCCCGGCCCGTCCGCGCGCCAGTCGCCGAACGCCGCGCGTCCTTCGAGAACGCGGCCGGCGGTTTGCGCCCAAAGCGGCGCCGCTACCAGGCAAAGAACTCCGGCAATGCTGAATGCATACAATTTGCTCGAGCGGCGCATAGGCTTTCCTCGAAAAAGGTGCAAACACCGGTGAACGAACAAGGCCGCGACCGGCACAGTTCCAGCATAGCTAGCAAAGTAGACCCGCCGCTGCACCGCGGGTACAAATAATGACACTGCAAAAGCCGCCTGCAGAACAGGTGCCGCTCCATGGAGCAACGGTTAACCGCGGATTGCGTTGCGCGTGCGCAGGCGCTCGCGCCGCGCATCGCTGCGGCCGCGGCGCGCATCGAAGCCGGCCGAGAATTGCCGCCCGACATCGTCGAGGCGCTGCATGAGGCGCGGTTGTTCCGCATGCTGGTGCCGCGCTCGCTCGATGGCGACGAGGTCTCGCCGGTCGCCTTCATGCACGCCATCGAGGAGCTGGCCAAGGCGGACGCCTCGACCGCCTGGTGCGTGGCCCAGACCTCGGTCTGCTCCACGATCTCGTCGTGCCTGAAGCCGCAAATCGGCGCGGAGATTTTCAAGAACGATCCGCGCGGCGTGCTGGCTTGGGGTCCCTCGACCAGCAAAGCCAAAGCCATCGCCGAGCCGGGCGGCTTTCGCGTCAGCGGCGAGTGGCCGTTCGCCAGCGGCAGCCGGCATGCGACTTGGCTTGCCGCACACAGCGTCGTCTCGGAAGCGGACGGCAGTTTGCGCCGCGACTTAAACGGCGAACCCGTGCAGAAGACCTTCGTCGTGCCCCGTGGCTCCGCGACCATTAAAGATGTCTGGCACGTGATCGGACTAAAGGGCACCGGCAGCGACACTTATACGCTGACCGACCTATTCGTGCCGGAGGATTGCGCGATCGCCCATCACGCGCTCGATCGCGCCGAGCGCCACGAGCACGGCCCGCTTTATTCGTTCACGATCTACCAGCTGTTTGGCTCGAGCTTTCCGGCGATCGCGCTTGGTATCGCCCGCGCCATGCTCGACGCCTTTATCGAACTGGCGAAAACCAAGACGCCGGCCGGCGACAAATCGCCGCTGCGCGATAATTCCGTGATCCAGTCGCAGGTCGGCGTCGCCGAGGCGCAGCTCGCCGCGGCGCGGACATTTTTCTTCGCGGCCTGGAACGAGATCTGGCGCGCGGCGCAGGACGATGCCATGACGCTCGATCAGCGCGTGCAGCTGCGCATGGCGTCGATTCATTTGAGCCAGCAGGCCCGGCAAGTCGCCGAGACGGCCTATCTCGCGGCCGGCGCCACCGCGATCTTCGAAAGCAACCCGTTCGAACGCCGCTTCCGCGACATGCACGCGGTGTCGCAGCAGGCGCAGGCGCAATTTGCCATTTACGAGGTGATCGGCCGCCACTTCCTCGGCCTGCCGTTGCAATCGACGCGGATTATTTGAGCATGATCCCGAAAAGTGGGGACCGGTTTTTGGATAAGATCATGCTCAAAGAAAAAAATAGGGCAGGGTGACGCAAGGAAATCCATCTCGCTCTACAGTTGACAGCGCGCGCCGGGACGGCCGACCATGCTGGTCAACTTTCTTTGACAACTTCGGAGCATGCGCCATGGATGAAGATGCGCGAGTCGCCGAGCTTATGCAGAAGATGCTGCGCAAGAAGCTTTACGTCCTCATCTCGAAACCGCTTGTTGCGCCGGACGAGCTGAAGCCGCTGCTCGCCACCCACCTCGAATATATGATCGGCCTGGAACGGCGCGGCCTGCTGTTCGCCTCGGGTCCTTTGGTTGACGATAACAGCGCGCCGACCGGCCACGGCTTGACCATCCTGCGCGTCAAGGATGCCGCGCAAGCGCGCGAGATTGCCGAGGCCGAGCCGTTCTTCGCGCACGGCCTGCGCAGTTTCGAGCTCAAGGAATGGACGGTGATGGAGGGTACGCTCGGCGTGCGCGTCAACCTGTCCGATCAAACTGTCGAAGTCGCATAGCAGGCAAGTGCAATACCGTGCGCTAGCCACAGTGGGGTTACGTTCATGAATACGGTCGGTCTGATCGGCATCGGCAAGATTGGCCTGCCGATCGCGGATAATCTGATCAAAAGCGGCCATCGCGTGGTCGGCTATCGCCGCAGCGCGCTTGCGGAGTTCGAGAAGATCGGCGGCGTGCCGGCGCGCTCGGCGGCCGATGTCGGCGCGCAGGCCGACATCGTGCTCACTTGCCTGCCGTCGACCGCGGCGCTCGACGACGTCGTTGCCGGCCCGCGCGGTCTCGTTCATTCCGCGCGGCAAGGCCAGATCGTGGCGGAGCTCGGCTCGCATCCGGTGCCGGACAAGCGGCGGCAAATCGCGGCGTTGGCGCAAAAGGGCGCTACCTTCGTCGATGGCGAAGTGTCCGGCACGCCCGGCATGGTCGCCGCGCGCAAGGCGGTCGTCTATCTCGCCGGCGACGCCGAAGCCTGCAAGAAGCTCGAATCGGTGATGGCCGGCATCACCGATTCCTGTCTTTATTTCGGCGAGTTCGGCGCCGCGAGCCGCGTCAAGCTGGTCAATAATCTTCTGGTCGCAATCAACATCGCTGCCACCGCCGAAGCCATGGCGTTGGGGCTCAAGGCCGGCGTCGATGTGCCGCTGATGATCAAGGCGATCGCCAGCGGCAGCGGCGGCTCGACGCAATTCGCGATTCGCGCGCCGTGGATGGCGGACCGGCGCTTCACGCCGGTGCAGGGCTCGGCCGGCACGCTTGCGCATTATTTCGGCATGATCGCCGATTTTGCTGACAGCGTCGGGGTAGCGACGCCGCTTATGGATTGCGTGGTGCCGCTCTATCGGCGCTGCATGGAGATGGGCCTGGGCGACAAGGATGTCGCCGCCATGGTCGATGTCATCGCCGCGCTGCCGCGCGACAAGCATTGAAGACATTATAATTAAGGAGATAACGCATGATCCGCGTCAGCAAGATCGCGCATGCCGTTTACGAAACGCCCGATCTCAGCCAGCAGACCGAATATTACACCGAGATTATCGGCTTGACGCTTGCGGCGCAGGAGAAAGACACGGTCTATCTCGCCTCGACGGTGGATCATCACGCCGTGGTGCTGCGCAAGGGTTCGCAGGCGCAATGCACCCGCATCGGTTTTCAAATTCCGCCGAGTGCCGACCTCGACGAATTTCAAAAGCAGGTGGCGAGCCATGGCATCGCCACCGAGCGCCGCAAGCACGCCGAACCGTCGATCTCGGACATGCTGGTGTTCAAGGATCCCAAAGGCACGGTCATGGAAGTATTCAAGCGCGACGACTTTTCCCACCAGAAATTCCAGTCACATGGCATCGTGCCGTACAAACTCGGCCACGTCGCGTTTCATGTCGCCGACGTCAAGCAGGTCACCAAGTTCTACTGCGACGTGCTCGGCTTTCGCGAATCCGATTGGATGGGCGACTTCTTCTCGTTCCTGCGCTGCGGCCCCGATCATCACACCATTAATCTGATGGAGACCGGCGCCAACCGGCACTTCCACACCGCCTTCGAGTTGCGCGACTGGGCGCACATGCAGCAGGCCTGCGATTTTCTCAGCTTGCACGGCTATAAGTTGTTGTGGGGTCCTGGCCGGCACGGCATCGGCCACAATCTGTTTGCCTATCATCGGGCGCCGAATGGCTTGATCACCGAGACATTCGCCGAGCTCGATCGCATGAACGAGGAGCTCGGTTATTTCGAGCCGCGGCCGTGGCACCGCGACCATCCGCAGCGGCCGAAAGTCTGGGTCAAGGATCCGTCGGCGGCGAATTTGTGGGGTATCCTGCCGAGCGACGAGATGATGAAATAATTTATTTTCGTATTCCCTTCCCCCTTGTGGGGCGGGGCAGAAACGGAGGAACGTCCATGTCGAAAATCCGGCGGGCCGTTCTGGCTCTTCTCTCCATCGTCACTCTGTCATTCGCGCTCGCCGCCACCGCGCGTGCCGCCGATCCGATCGAGGTCGGCTTCAGCATGGCGCTGACCGGCTCGGTGGCGCAGAACGGCAAGCAGCTCATCATCGCGCTCGAGCTGTGGCGCGACGACCTCAACGCGCATGGCGGCTTGCTCGGCCGGCCGGTCGAGCTCGTCTATTACGACGACCAGAGCAATCCGACCAACGTGCCCGGCATCTACACCAAGCTGATCACCGTCGACAAAGTCGACCTGTTGCTCGGCCCCTACGCCACCAACATGGCGGCGGCCGCGGTGCCGGTGATCATGCAGCACAATATGACGACGATCAGCATTTTGGCGATCGGCGTGAACCGGCATTTCCACTATGGGCGTTACTTCGACATGATTGCGGTCGGGCCGGAGGGCACCAAGGCGTTCTCGCGCGGCTTTTTTGCGCTGGCTGCGGCGCAGAACCCGAAACCGCAAACGGTTGCGATTGTCGCCGCCGATGCCGAGTTTTCCAAAACCTCGGCCGATGGCGCGCGCGAAAATGCCACCGCGGCAGGTTTCAAGATTATTTATGACCAGAGCTATCCGCCGAGCACGACCGATTTCGCGCCGGTGATGCGCGCGGTGCAGGCGGCCAATCCCGACATCGTCTTCGTCGCCGCCTATCCGCCGGATACCGTCGGCATCGTGCGCGCGGCGCAGGAGATCGGCCTGACGCCGAAAATGTTCGGCGGCACGATGATTGGGCTTTTGATCACGCCGATCAAAATGCAGCTCGGCCCGCTGCTCGACGGCATCGTGATCATGGAAAGCTTCGTGCCGGCGCCGACCTTCAATTTCCCCGGCGTCGCCGATGTGCTCAAGCGCTATCAGGCCAAGGCCGCCGGCGAAAAGATCGATTCGATCGGCTACGCCTTCGTGCCGTTCGGCTATGCGGCCGGGCAGGTGCTGGCGCAGGCTGTCGAGGGCACCAAGAGCCTCGATCACGCCAAGCTCGCCGACTACATGCACCACCATACGTTCCAGACCGTGGTCGGCGACATTACTTATGCCGAGGACGGCGCTTGGGCGCAGCCGCGGACTTTGTTCACGCAATTCCAGCATGTCGCGCCCGGCAATCTCGACCAGTTCCGCGACGGCAGCGTGCAGCCGATCCTGTGGCCGCCGCAATACCAGACCGGCACCATGATCTATCCCTATGCTGCGGCGAAGAAGTA
>CATPBC010000178.1 GCA_955652195.1 uncultured Xanthobacteraceae bacterium
CGGGGCGGTCGCCGGATGGGGGAGTAAAAAATGGTAGAAAGACCAACCGAAATTCGATCCCGCGCAAGGAGAACCGGGGACCAGTAGCCCGCCACTGGGGGCGGCGACAGGGGTAAAGGGCGCTTTGCGCATGGACATGTGGGTGCGGGTAAAACGGGGGCTGGTCGTGGTCGGCCTGCTCCTGGGGATCGGCGTTGTCGGCCTGCCGGCGGGCGTTACCATTGCAGCGCCGGCAGAAACCGGTCTCACCGCCAGTAGCATTGTGGTCGAAGGTAACCGCCGCGTCGAAGCCGACACGGTGCGCTCCTATTTCAAACTTGCCCCCGGCGAGCATCTCGATGCCGGCAAGATCGATGCCGCGCTCAAAGCGCTGTACGGGACCGGTTTGTTCCAAGATGTTCGGATCACGCAGTCCGGCGGCAAGCTCATCGTCACGGTCGTCGAGGCGCCGGTGATCAACAAGATTGCCTTCGAAGGCAATCGTCGGCTCAAGGACGAGCAACTCCTGCAGGAAATCCAATCCAAGGAGCGAGGCGCGCTGTCGCGCGCAGCGGTGCAGGCCGACGTCCAGCGCATCCTTGAAATTTATCAGCGCAATGGACGTTTCGACGTATCGGTGCTGCCGAAGATCATCGATCGGCCGAATAACCGCGTCGACCTCGTGTTCGAAATCAACGAGGGCGAAAAGACCGGCATCAAGTCCATCGCGTTCGTCGGCAACAAAGCCTATTCGACATGGCGCCTCAAAGAGGTGATTAAAACCACCGAATCCACGTTCTTAAGCTTCTTGCAGACGACCGACGTTTACGATCCCGATCGCATCGAGGCCGACCGCGATCTTATTCGGCGTTTCTATCTCAAGCACGGTTATGCCGACGTGCAGGTCGTTTCGGCCACCGGCGTCTACGATCCTGGCAGAAAGGGCTTTGTCGTCACCTTCACCATCGAGGAAGGCCCGCTGTATCACTTCGGCGCCATCGACATTCAGTCCAATGTTCGCGCCGTCGATGCGCGGTCGCTGCGCTCGATTTTGCGGATGGGCGCGGGTCAGATCTATAACGGCGAAGCGGTCGAAAAAACCGTCGAAGACATGACCATCGAGCTGGCGCGGCGGGGCTATCCATTCGGCCAAGTGCGGCCGCGCGGCGATCGCAACCCCGCCGCCAGAACCGTCGGCGTGCTCTTTGTCCTCGACGAAGGCATCCGCGCCTATATCGAGCGCATCAACATCCGCGGCAATTATCGAACCCGCGATTACGTGGTTCGTCGTGAATTCGATATCAACGAGGGCGATCCGTACAACCGCGCGCTGATCGATCGCGCCGAAAGGCGCATCAAGAATTTAAACTTCTTCAAAAACGTGAAGATCACCAACGAGCCCGGCTCGGCCCCCGATCGCGTCGTCATCAATGTTGATGTCGAGGAGCAACCCACCGGCGATTTCTCGATTCAGGGCTGCTACTCCACCGCGAACGGCTGGCTGGCTGAAGTATCCGTCAGCGAACGCAATCTGCTCGGCACCGGCCGCTATGCCAGGGCCTCGGTCACTTACGGTCAATTTATTCGCGGCGTCGAACTCAGTTACGCCGAACCATACTTCCTCGATTTTCGATCCAGCATGGGCGTCGATCTTTTTGCCAAGCAGTCGCTTGCCAACAGCTACCTTTCTTACGGCACGCAATCTTACGGCGGCACCTTGAAGTGGGGACTTCCGCTGCGTGAAGAGCTCTCGCTGCAATTGCGCTACTCGGCTTTCGAGCAGAAAATTACGCTGCCTAGTACGTTGAATAGCTGCAACAACATTAATCCGGATTTGGTGAACACTTTTCCGACGCCTTCGGCGATTGGCGTGCCGGGATCGCCATTTCTAACTGGAACCGCGAGCTGCTTTCAGTTCGGGCAGGCTGCGCTTCCGATCCGTATCGAGCTCGCCAAAGGCGCCTATCTGACGTCGCTCATCGGCTACGGTTTGGCCTACAGCTCGCTCGACAACAACAAACTGCCGACCAGCGGTATCTATGTCGGTTTTGGTCAGGACTTCGCCGGTGTCGGCGGCGACGTTGCTTATTTGCGTAGTACCGTCGATATGCGCGCTTACTACGAAATCGTCTCCGACCTGGTCAGCATGCTGCATTTGCAGGCCGGCGACATGATCGGGCTTCGCAATGGCGGCCAGGTA
Organism: uncultured Xanthobacteraceae bacterium; assembly: GCA_955652195.1. Classification (GTDB taxonomy): domain Bacteria; phylum Pseudomonadota; class Alphaproteobacteria; order Rhizobiales; family Xanthobacteraceae; genus BOG-931. The sequence continues at coordinate 2,180 of CATPBC010000178.1, forward strand.
CGCCTGCTCGATGATTTCAAGATGGGACCCAATCTGGTCCGTGGATTCCAGCCGGCCGGCATCGGTCCGCGCGACATCACTCCCGGCATCAACGGCCCCAACGGCTCCAACGGCGATGCCCTCGGCGGCACGATGTACTGGGGCGCCAGCCTTGAACTGCAATATCCGTTCTACTTCCTGCCCAAGGACAGCGGCATCCGCGGCGCCGTGTTCCTCGATTCCGGATCGGTGTGGGGCTACAAGGGTGAGACGCAAAATCCCGCGACTGGCGAAATCAACGGTTTCGTAACAGGAACCAACCCAACCACAGCGACGACGGGCACATTCTTCTGCCAGTGCGGCCTGCAATTTGTCGACACGCCGGCAGTGCGCGCCTCTGCTGGCGCCAGCATCATCTGGGATTCGCCGTTCGGGCCGTTGCGTTTCGATTTCGCCTATCCGTTGGCCAAGCAGTCTTACGACCGCACCCAGTTCTTTTCGTTCGGCGGCGGCACGAAGTTCTGATCGCGGGCTGAAGCTGACGCCGCGGGCGATATGCGCGATTTTGTCATAGCCGATTGCGAATTGACGACCGGCGAGATCGCCGCCTTGACCGGGGCGAAGCTTCGCCACGGCGATCCGCCCGACCGGCGGATCCGCAACATCGCCCCGCTCGATACGGCTGGCGCCTCCGACGTCAGCTTTCTGGAGAATTCAAAATATGCCGGCGAACTCGCCACCACGCGCACCGGCGCTTGTTTGATCGCGCCGCGCTTTATCGAATCCGCGCCGCGTTACCTGGTCGTGCTGGAGACGCCGCAGCCCTATCCGGCCTTTGTTGCGGTCACCCGCAAGCTTTTCGGGAACTTGTTGCGTCCCTCATCGCTGTTTGGCACAAGCGGGCGGGCAGCAAGCGCGCAAATCGATCCTACCGCGCGGCTCGAAGCGGACGTAACTGTCGATCCGCTGGCGCTGATCGGGCCGCGCGCCGAGATTGGCTCGGGCACGCTCATCGGTCCCGGCGTCGTGATCGGGGCCGACGTTCGCATTGGGCGGCAATGCGCGATTGGCGCGCATGCTTCGATCGTTCATGCCTTGATCGGCGACCGCGCGATAATTCATCCCGGCGTGCGGATCGGTCAGGATGGATTCGGCTTTCTGCCGTCGCGGCAAGGTCATCAAAAGATTCCGCAGACGCGCCGCGTCATCATCCAGGATGACGTCGAGATCGGTGCCAACACTACAATCGACCGCGGCGCCACCCGCGACACGGTGATCGGAGAAGGCACCAAGATCGACAATCTCGTGCAAATCGGACACAACGTTTCCATCGGCAGGCACTGCGTGATCGTGTCGCAAGTCGGCATATCGGGCAGCGTAACCGTGGGGGATTACGCCATGTTGGGCGGGCAGGTCGGCGTGGCAGATCACATGACGATCGGCGAAGGCGCCATGGTCGGCGCGCGCGCCGGCGTGATGTCGAATGTTCCGGCCGGTGGCCGCTGGGCGGGATATCCGGCCGAGCCGGTGATCGAATGGAAGCGCGGTGTGGCAACCGTTCGCCGTCTGGTCCGTCGCGGCCGCAAAGCCGAGGGAACCGAGGAATGAGCGGCGAGAGCCTCGAGATCGCCGACATTCGCGAAATATTGCGGCTGCTGCCGCATCGCTATCCCTTTGTCATGATCGATCGCGTCATCGACATCCGCGGCGAGGACCATGGCATCGGCATTAAAAACGTCACCTTCAACGAACCGCATTTCCTTGGTCACTTTCCCGACAACCCGGTGATGCCCGGCGTGCTTCTTATCGAAGGCATGGCGCAGACCGCGGGCGTCCTGTGCTTGCGCCAGATGGACGCCGCGACGCGAAAAAGTGCGGTGTTCTATTTTCTCACCATCGACAAGGCCAAGTTCCGCAAACCGGCGGTACCCGGCGACACCATCGCCTATCACGTCGACAAGATCGCCCATCGCCGCAACATGTGGTGGTACCGCGCCGAAGCCAAAGTCGCCGATGTACTGATCGCCGAAGCCGAAGTCGGCGCTGTCATCACCGAGGCCTAAATGGCGATCGATCCGACTGCGCGGGTGGCCGACGGCGCCCGCATTGCTGACTCGGTCGAGATCGGACCTTACTGTCTGGTCGGTCCGCAGGTCGAGCTTGCGCGCGGCGTGCGGTTGATCTCACACGTCAACGTCACCGGTGCGACCACGATCGGCGAGGATACTGTGGTTTACCCATTCTCGTCGCTGGGAACACCGCCGCAATCGGTTCATTATCGCGGCGGCGCAACCAAACTCGTGATCGGGGCGCGCTGCGAGTTGCGCGAGAGCGTGACCATGAATACCGGCACCGAAGGCGGCGGCGGCATCACGCGCGTCGGCGACCGCTGTTGGTTCATGGTCGGGTGCCATGTCGGGCATGATTGCGCCGTTGGCAACGAAGTCACGTTTGCAAATAACGTGGTCCTGGGCGGCCACGTCAGCGTCGGCGACCACACCTTCCTTGGTGGTCACGTCGCGATCCACCAATTCGTGCGGATCGGCGAGGGCGTGATGATGGCCGGAATGTCGGCGGCGCGCGACGACATTATTCCGTTCGGGTTCGCGCTTGGCCAAACCGGAGCGCTGGTCGGGCTCAACATCGTCGGACTACGTCGGCGCGGCGCCAGCCGCGCCGAGATGCATCGCCTGCGCCGCGCCTATCGCAGCCTGTTTTTCGTCGAAGGGCGGCTGCCCGATCGGGTCGAGGCGCTGGCGCGCGAATTTGCCGACGATCCTCTGGTCGGCAAAATCATTGCCTTCATTCGCGCTGGCAGCAAACGCCCGCTGATGCGGCCGCGCACCAGAGGCAATGCGGATGCAACCGCAGTCGCCGAACCCGAAGAGGCGAATTGATGAACCGAGCCGACGAAGCGCATCATGGCTGACGCCGGAAGCGATGCTCCGCTTGCGATCATTTGCGGTGGCGGCAGCTTTCCGGGCGCGGTTGCCGATGCAGTCGCGGCGCGTGGCCGGCGGCCCGTCATGTTCGGCATCAAAGGCTGGGCCGACCCGCAGGTGATTGGCCGCTATGTTCATCACTGGATTGC
>CATPBC010000179.1 GCA_955652195.1 uncultured Xanthobacteraceae bacterium
CACGGCGCCGTGCTCACTTGGCCTTTTGCCTTTATCGTGCTTGTGGTCGCCACGGCTGCGGCGTTCGTTTCGTACGTCTTATGGCCTAGCTGGCCGAGCGAGCCGGTCGCAATCGACGCGCCGGCGCTGCCGATCATGATCGCCGGCGTTTTGTTTGAAATTCCGCCAGCGGCCATACGCGAAGGCGTGCAACGCCATCCCGGACAGCACGAACGCGTCGATCTGGTGTTTTCCTGGCCGGCGCTGTCGCCGCCCCCGAGCAACGGCGGCACACGCGCTAAACCGCCGGTCACTGCCGAGAACGCGATCGCCGCCGGCGAAGCCGAAAACGATCGGTTATTTGTGACGATTGCCGGACTGGGCGGTGTGCTGCCGCCGCTCGAACGCCTGCGAACGATTTATCCGCGCTATGTCGCGGCCCAAGCGAGCGCCGGTCAGGACGGCCTCGCCTTTCTGCCGTTCCGTGGCGGCACACCCTATGACGGTGAAGACCTGGTCTATGTCGGAAATAATCCTGAAGAGTTTTTTGCCCGCTGCACGCACCAGATCGGCGCCGTTCGCGGCACCTGCATCAGCGAGCGCGCACTGGACGGCGCTCAAATCACCATCCGCTTTCCACGCGATTGGCTTAACGATTGGCGGAGCGTGGCCGCAGGTTTCGACCGCCTGGCGGCGCAACTGCATCCCGAGCGTCGATGATGGCGACTATTCGAGATCGGTGCTATTCAAGGTCGGTGCCGAGAATAGCCATCTGAAAATTGTAAGAGCGCTCGTCGTCCTCATCGTCGACGAACAACACGCCAATGAATTCCTCGCCGACATAGACCTCGGCCGAATCTTCTTTCTTCGGCCGCGGAACCACGCGGATGCGGGCATTGCCGAACAGCTTTTTCAGGTAAGCATCGAGCTTACGCACTTCCTGGACATCCACTGCGTGTCTCCCGACCAAATTGCGAAAGCTCATTGTGAGCTTCGGCGAGCTTCGGAAATCATCCTGATTGCAAACTCACTACCCCACGCAAGGCGTGCGACTAAGGGCAGCGATCACCTGTCATAGTTCAGAAACATTTGGCTCATCATGAAACATCTGATCCATCGAACGGGCGGGTTCGGGACAGCCGGCAACGCCGATCACTTTCGCCGGCACGCCGGCAACGGTGACATTGTTCGGCACCGGCTTGATGACGACCGAGCCGGCGGCGATGCGAGCGCAATGCCCAACCTCGATATTGCCGAGGATTTTGGCGCCGGCGCCGATCATTACGCCATAGCGGATTTTCGGATGCCGGTCGCCGGCCTCTTTGCCGGTGCCGCCGAGCGTCACGTCGTGCAGCATGGAGACGTCGTCATCGATCACCGCCGTCTCGCCGACGACCAGCCCGGTGGCGTGATCCAAGAAAATACCGCGGCCGATCTTGGCCGCCGGATGGATATCGCATTGAAACACCGCCGACGAACGGCTTTGCAGGTAGAGCGCGAATTCGTGCCGCCCCTTGCTCCATAGCCAGTGCGCCAAGCGATAGGTTTGGATGGCGTGGAAGCCCTTGTAGTAGAGCATCGGCTCGATCAGGCGATGGGTGGCGGGATCGCGATCCGCCGTCGCCATGATGTCGGCGCGGAAGGCCTCGCCGATGGCCGGAACATCCTCAAGCGCGTCAGCGTAGGCTTGGCGGATCAATTCCCCAGATAATGTCGGATGATCGATAAGGCCGGCCAAGCGATAGCCGATCGCCGCTTCGAGCGTGTTGTGGTGGAGCACCGTCGAATAGATGAACGTCGCGAGCTCCGGTTCGCGTCGCACACTGTCTTCGGCCTCGCGCCGAATGCGCCCCCAGACCGGGTCGAGCTTGTCGAGGGCCGGCTTCGCCTGATGCTGCGCCATAGCAAAGTCTCCAGGAACTAGTGTCCCGATTCCGAAGTTCGCACGCTTTGTCGGCACGCTCTCATGCGAACTTCGAAACCAAAAGGACCCTAGCAAATATATAATTCTAGTGCGGTTTTTGGATTTGAAGTTCCTATGGGAGCTTCCGACTGGACTGTAGGAACTTCAAATCCACCGCACTAGCCGGACCTTCTACCATATTGGGCAACGCCACGCGCAAACCAAGAGGACCGTTATGGGCCAATGACTTATGTAACAAGTTCAATGGCCTAGCCAAGGTTGGTTCGCGAGGAAATCGAGCACGGTCGACTTAAATACCCGGTCGCCGACCGCCAGCATGTGGTCTCGACCGGGGATCACGAGAGCCTGCGCGCGGGGGATGAGGGCGGCGAGCGCCTCTGGCGACCCTGCGACTTGGTCCTTGTCTCCGACCGCCACCAAGAACGGCACTGTGATCCGCCCAACTTCAACGCGGCTGAGTGTCTGGCGCGAACCGCGCATGCAGGCGGCGAGCGCGTGCAAATCCGATTTGGTCTGCTCGGCGAAAGCGCGAAACATGTACGCGGTCGGATCGGTGACGTCGGCAAGCGACGGCACCTCAAGTGCATCGGCAATGCTATCCGGCAATCCGACGCCCTCGACCAGGCGAATGCCGAGACCGCCAAGCACAACGGCACGTACGCGATCGGGATGCGCCAAGGCCAGGAAAGCGGCGATGCGCGCCCCCATCGAATAGCCCATGACATCGGCGCGGGACAGCGCGAGATGATCGAGCAAAGCCCGCACGTCCTCCGCCATGATCGCGCTGTGATATGCAGCTGGGTCATACAATTTGGTCGAGGCGCCATGGCCGCGATTGTCGAGTGCGATGGTGCGGCGGCCGGCGCGCGTCAGGGTCGTCATCCAGCTCGGCGCGGCCCAGTTTACTTCCTTGTTTGACGCAAACCCATGCACGAGCACGATTGGCTCGCCCTCGCCTTCGTCGAGAAAGGCTATTTCGATCCCGTCATGCGTGAACCGCGGCATGGCGCGACCATACGATCCGGCCGGTCAAATGGAAAACGCAATGGGGAAAGCCAATTAGTGAAAGGCTGGTGATGTCGGCCGCGGATAGCGCTAGGCTAGAGCGGGATGCGATTTCGAGATCGTCATCCCGCTCTAGCTTTTTGCTTGAGCATGATCTTTTCCGACCTGGCTTCGCCCGCCGAAGCATCGAACGAGCGGACAAGGAGTTGGACGGGCTTCGCGCAGGCGGGAAACCGGTTACCACTTTTCGGGATCATGCTAGGGTCAAATTCGCAAAGTGAGAGGATCGTCATGCATCGGGTATGGCTTGCCTGCCTCGCAGCTTTGTTCGTCCTTTCCGGCGGCGCTGCTCACGCGCAGATCTCCGACGATGTGGTC
>CATPBC010000180.1 GCA_955652195.1 uncultured Xanthobacteraceae bacterium
GACTGTCGAACATCGTTTCCCTTCACTTCTCCCCCGAAAGCGGGGAGAAGGAGAAAGCACGGAAGGCGCCCGAGGGCGCAGCGCGCTGTCGGGCGGTTGCCTCCGGCCTCCGGGACCGGGCGGCGGTTGAATTAGGTCTCTTGCGAGAGCGAGCGGAACCTAGTGACGGCGGTTTGGGCTGTCAACCGAGGTAACCATGCTCAAGAGACCATGCCCAAGTGACCATGCCGCATTGGCGGCAAAGCACATTGGCGGATGCTCCCGCACTCAGCCCGGCGAGGCTTACCCGGGCTTGAGCACGACATAAACATTGACGACCAGCTTTTTGGCGTCGGTTGTAGTTGGATCCGTCACATATTCCTCGATGAACATGTCCTTCGCTTCGAGCCGCTTGTCGTCGAGGTAATTGGTGATCGCTTCGTAAGTATTGTCGAGATCGTCATACGAGCCGCGATGGACGAATTTGAGCGCCTTGCCCTCGGGTGAATGGCCGAGGGCAAGGTCACCGCGCGGCGGATTTTTCGGTGCGTCGGAGATCGGCACGGCGGCTTGATATTCGAACCCGGTGTCGTCGGTCGCGGTGAAGATCGTCATCGGCAGGCCGTCGGGCTTGAGGCCTTCCTTGTCGAGATAGCCTTTGATCTTTTTGAACGAGCCGGTGATGATTTCGAACGCTTTGTCCCAGCTCCCGCTGCCTTTGACATAGATGATCGTCTTCGCGGTCAACGCGGCATCCTCGCCGAATGCGTCGCCGGGCTGTGCGGGCGCGGTTTCGGTTGCGCTTGGTGTGGACGGATTGGGCGGGCTCGATTTTGTCTGTCCGAATGCCGGCGCGGCAACCGGTAAGGCGACCATCGCCGCCACCAAACCAGCGCGAAGCAATGCAAAACCCATCGCGTTCTCCTTCTTCGAGCGCCGGCTCGCCCGTCGTTTCCGATCTTAGATTGGTCGTCCGCTTGCCTTTATCACGTCCCAGCAATCTCGCCTTGCCCAAATTTCCGCCGCTGCTAGTGTCCCGATTCCGAAGTTCGCACGCTTTGTCGGCACGCTCTCATGCAAACTTCGGAATCAAAGGGACACTACCAAATATATAATTCTAGTGCGGTTTTTGGATTTGAAGTTCCTATGAGAGCTTCCGACTGAACTGTAGGAACTTCAAATCCACCGCACTAGGAGTGGATTAGCTTTGAGCCTGGTTTGCGTGTGGTTTGAACCTGGTTTGAATCTGGGCAATCGGCCGCTCATATAGACGGTGACATTTCGGCTTTATTGCGGGCTTTAAACAATGGGCGCTCCCTATATCGGCGCTTTGGCGAACCGGGACTTCGTGAAGATGAACGGCCTCGGCAACGAGATCGTCATCGTCGATCTGCGCCGCGCACCCAAGCCGATCGAGGCGGCCGCGGCGCGCGCCGCCGCGCGGCAGGAGCCGTACGATCAGCTCATGGCGCTTTATCCCGCGCGCGGCAGCGCCGACGCGGCAGTTCGGATCTACAACAGCGACGGATCGGAAGCGGGCGCCTGCGGCAATGGCATGCGCTGCGTTGCCGCGCTTCTTGCCGACGAAACCGGCCGCACGGATTTGAATTTCGAAACGCCGGCGGGCGTGATCTCCTGCCGGCGCGCGGCAGACGGTCTTTTCGCGGTCGACATGGGACGCCCGCGTTGGCGCTGGGACGAGATTCCGCTGTCGCGTGAATTTACCGATACCCGAGCCATCGAACTCAGCTATGGCCCGCCCGGCGCGCCGATTTTGCAATCGCCGTCGGCGGTGGGCATGGGCAACCCGCATGCCGTTTTCTGGGTCGACGACCCGGCGGCTTACGACCTCGCTGCGATCGGTCCCGCGCTCGAGCACGATCCGCTGTTCCCGGAACGCGCCAACATTACGCTTGCCGCGACGCCGTCACGCAATCGTGTCGTAATCCGCACCTGGGAGCGCGGCGCGGGATTGACCAAAGCCTGCGGATCGGCAGCCTGCGCCGCCGCGGTGGCAGCGGCGCGGCTTGGTCGCACCGATCGCCGCGTGACGGTCAGCTTGCCGGGGGGCGAGCTTGCGGTCGAATGGCGCGAGAGCGACGACCACGTGCTCATGACCGGTCCGGTCGCTTACGAACATAAGGGCCGCTTTGACGCGGCCTCGTTCGCCGATCTCGGAGCTGCGTGAGACGATGGTGGGTCCATGAGCGTCGAAGTCCTCACCTTCGGCTGCCGGCTCAATGCCGCGGAATCCGAAGTCATCCGCCGCGAGGCGCAGCGCGCCGGCTTCGCCGACACTGTCGTGGTCAATACCTGTGCGGTTACCGCGGAAGCCGTGCGCCAGGCGCGGCAGGCGATCCGGGCGCTCCGCCGTGGCCGCCCGCAGGCGAAGATCATCGTGACCGGCTGCGCGGCACAGACCGAGCCGCAAACATTCAGTTCGATGTCCGAGGCCGACTGCGTGCTCGGCAACGGCGAGAAGTTGTCGGCGTCGGGCTGGGCGAAAGCGCGCGCCGCGTTCGATATCGAAGGTTCGCCGAAAGCGATCGTCAGCGATATCATGGCGGCGAGGGAGACCGCGCCGCATCTCATCGATGCGTTCGCTGGCCGGGCCCGCGCCTTCGTCCAGGTGCAGAATGGCTGCGATCACCGCTGCACCTTTTGCATCATTCCTTTCGGCCGCGGCAATTCGCGCTCGGTGCCGATCGGGGCGGCGGTCGAGGATGTGCGCCGGCTCGTCGGCAATGGCTACAACGAGATTGTGCTCACCGGGGTCGATATCACGAGCTACGGCGCCGATCTGCCGGGTGCGCCAGAGCTCGGCACGCTGGTCAGACAAATTCTCAAACATGTGCCGGAGCTCAAGCGCTTGCGCCTGTCATCGATCGATTCGGTGGAGGCCGATTCCGAGCTTCTCAATGTCATTGCCGGCGAAGCACGATTGATGCCGCATCTGCATCTGTCGCTGCAGTCGGGCGACGATCTCATCCTCAAGCGCATGAAGCGGCGGCATAGCCGCGCCCAGGCGATCGCGTTTTGCCGGACGCTGCGGCGGTTGCGGCCCGACATCGTGTTCGGCGCCGATCTGATTGCCGGCTTCCCGACCGAAAGTGCCGACATGTTCCGCCGCTCGCTCGATCTCGTCGAGGAATGCAATTTAGCTTATTTGCATGTTTTTCCATTCTCGGCGCGACCGGGCACGCCGGCGGCGCGGATGCCGCAACTTGACCGGGCGACCATAAAAGAGCGCGCGCGGCTTCTGCGCGAACGCGGCGCATTGGCGCTGCGGCACCACCTCGAACGCGAGGTCGGAACCATGCGCCGCATCTTGGCGGAGTCGGCCTCCGCCGGGCGCACCGAACAATTCACCGCAGTGAAACTCGCCGCCCCGGTCGAGCCAGGAAGCATTGTCGAGCGCGCGATTGCGGGCCACGATGGCCGGCAATTGCTCGCGGCGTAAGGCGCGATTTAGCGGATCAGGAGACGACCATGCAGCAGACCGGCGACCATCGCGTCACCACGCTGGAAGCGCTCGAAGCGCTATACGACAAGCCTTATGGGCCGGCGATCGTCAAAGAGATCGCTCACATCAATGCGCATTATCGGAAATTCATCGAGGCGGCGCCGTTCTTTGCACTGGCGACCAGCGGACCGGACGGGCTCGATTGCTCGCCGCGCGGCGATGCGCCCGGCTTCGTGCGCGTAGCCGATGAGAAGACCCGCTTATTCCGGACCGCCGCGGCAACAATCGCATCGATTCCTTGCGCAACATCGTCAGCGATCCGCGCGTGGCCTTGCTGTTTCTTATCCCCGGCGTCGGCGAGACAATCCGGGTGATCGGCCGCGCCAGTATTTCGACCGATCCGGCGCTCACGGAAACCTTCATTGTCAATGGCAAGGCGCCGCGCAGCGTCATCGTAGTCGCGGTCGAGCGCGTGTTCTATCAGTGCACCAAAGCCATCGTGCGCTCGAAATTGTGGGATCCGGCGCGCCATGTCGACCGCAACAACCTGCCCAGCGCCGGGACGATTCTCGGCGAGATCAGCGGCGGCAAGATCGGCGGCCCGGACCACGACCGCGCGCAGCCGCAGCGGATCAAAGAAACGCTGTATTAGTTCGCTGCGAACCACTCTCGTCGGCGGGGACGTTCTCGTCACGCCAGCCGCACTGGCTCAGTGCCGCGCGCATGTGCTCAGGAATGGGCGCGGTCACGCGGATCGGAGGGCGATTTTTATAGAGCGGCACGACAACTTCGCGAGCATGCAGATGCAGAGGCGAGCCGCCGACGCGCGGCGCGGTGCCGTAGATCGCATCGCCGACAATCGGCCAACCCATCGCGACGCAGTGGACCCGGAGCTGATGCGTGCGGCCGGTCAACGGTTCGAGCGCCAGCCAGGTCAATGCCGTACCGTCATCCTTCCGGGGGGAGGTGAACGAATTCCGTTCCATCACTTTCCACTTGGTTACCGCCTGCTGGCCTGAAGGATCGTGCTTCATCCACCAGCCGCGCGCGACGTCGAGGCGCCCGAGCGGCAGTTCGATTTGCCCTTCCTCAGCCTCAGGCCCGCCCTCGACCACGGCCCAATAGGTCTTGCCGATTGCGCCGGTCTTGAACAGTTTGCCGAGTTGCGCCAGCGCCTTGCGGTGCCGGCCGAGCACCAGGCATCCCGACGTGTCGCGATCGAGCCGATGCGCCAGCGCGGGCGGGCGGGGCAAACCAAACCGCAATGCGCCAAAATGATCCTCGAGGCTTTCGCCGCCTTTCGGGCCGCGATGCACGGCGAAGCCTGCCGGCTTGTCGATCACCAGCATCAGCCCGTCGCGGTAGAGCAGTCGCGACACCATCTGTTCCGGGGCCATCCCTTTCGGGGGCATCGGTTTCGGGAGCATCGGTTTCAGGAGCATCGGTTTCAGGAGCATCTCTTTCGGCGACCTGACGGAACCGCTATCACGAAGCCACCCGACAGCGACACCCGGCGAGAAGCGCTACAGTATGGCTAAGACGAACGACGGGACGGTCGATACCATGGAAACGGCGACGCCGTGGTGGCAGCGCCTGTCTGCCGGTCTCAAGCGCAGTTCTTCGGCGCTCGGCGGCGCGATCGCGCATATCGTTGCCGATCGCCCGCTCGATGAGGCGACTATCGCGGAGATCGAAGACGAACTGATCCGGGCCGATTTGGGCGCCGAGACCGCCGGCCGCATCGCCAACGAGCTCAGATACGGCCGCTTCAACAGCGCGATCAGCGCCGAGGAAATCAAGGAAGTGGTTGCCGGCGAAGTCGAGAAGGCGCTCGCCGTCGTTGCCCGGCCGATTGTCATCGATCCGGCGAAACGGCCTTTCGTCATCCTGGTCGCCGGCGTCAACGGTTCGGGCAAGACGACAACGATTGGTAAGCTTGCGGCGAGGCTGCGCAATGAGGGCCGCACTGTGATGCTCGCCGCCGGTGACACGTTCCGCGCCGCGGCCATCGAGCAACTCAAAATCTGGGCCGATCGCACCGGTGCCGTATTCATGGCGCGCGAGCCCGGGGCCGACGCCGCCGGTCTTGCTTTCGATGCGGTCACGGCGGCGAGAGAGCGCGGCATCGACGTGCTGCTGATCGATACCGCCGGACGCCTGCAGAATCGCAGCGAACTAATGGGCGAATTGGAGAAACTCGTTCGCGTCGTCAAAAAAATCGATGGCAGCGCACCGCATTCGGTCCTTCTGGTGCTCGACGCCACGGTCGGACAGAATGCGCTATCGCAGGTGGAGATTTTCAAGAAAGCCGTCGGCGTCACCGGATTGGCCATGACCAAGCTCGACGGTACCGCGCGCGGCGGCATTCTCGTCGCGCTTGCCGCAAAATTTCACATGCCGGTACACTATCTCGGCGTCGGCGAAGCCGTGGACGACCTAGCGCCGTTCTCCGCCCGCGATTTTGCCCGCGCCATCGCCGGACTTTCGCCGGCTTCATCGTGAGATAAGTTAGCCCGCCGATGCCAGAACGCCCGCAACTCAACGCAATGCTCAAGCTTGCGCTCGATCTCGGGCCGCTTGTGCTGTTCTTCGTCGCCAATGCGCGGTACGGCATTTTCACCGCGACCGCGGCTTTCATGGTCGCAGTTCTTGCCGCGCTGTTCGTTTCTTATGCGATGACACGCCGGCTGCCGATCATGCCGGTCGTCACCGCGATCATTGTCGTGGTATTCGGCGGGCTGACGCTGATCCTGCACGACGCGACCTTCATCAAGGTCAAACCGACGATCATTTATGGACTGTTCGGCGCCGTGTTGATTGGCGGGCTTGTCTTCAACAAGCCCTTGCTTGGAGTGGTCTTCGATTCGCTGTTCCACTTAAGCGATGAAGGCTGGCGGAAACTGACGCTACGCTGGGCAATCTTCTTTTTCGTCCTTGCCGTGCTCAACGAGATTGTTTGGCGCAGCGTCTCGACCGACGCCTGGGTGGCCTTTAAGGCTTTCGGCGTGCTGCCGCTGACATTATTGTTCGGCGCGCTGCAAGTGCCGCTGCTCAAGAAATACGCTGTTGAGCCGGCGGCGGAATGACTAGGGCGTGTACTCATAAACGCACCGACAGTGTCCGCTTTCGGGGGGTGATCTCAACGGGTCGACGCAACACTGGGGGCCAGCCGGCGATAAATAACAGTGATGGCTTGCCAAACGTTCGCCCAATCGCTTTCAGCGAGTCCCTCCGC
>CATPBC010000181.1 GCA_955652195.1 uncultured Xanthobacteraceae bacterium
CGGCATTTCGCGTTTTTCAAAATTGATTACGCTCTCTTTCCTGCGCTTGAGGCGGCATTATGCCGACGCCAAGCTGGAGAGCTTGAGTGACAGGAACTTGCAAGATATTGGCCTCGAACCGTGCAGGCGGGACTTCGATGCCGTTAAGCCGTTCTGGATGCCCTGACCCAGCTTCGGCGTTATGCGTTAATATGCCTGCCAGATGAACGTTACTCGGCTCAAATCGAGCCGCACCTTGCTGCTGTGCGGATTTGCGGTGGCGGTATCGGCCGCCGGCTTGCAGCCCATTCACGCTCAATTGCGCGGTCATGGCGGGCCGGTGCGAGCGCTCGCAATCTCGTCAGACGGGACGCATGTGATCTCAGGTAGTTTCGATACATCGGCAATTCGCTGGTCGCTTTCGCGCAATGTGGCCGAACAGGTCATGCGCTTTCACGATGGCCCGGTGAATGCGGTCGCGTGGCTCAAGGACGGTCGGATCGTGACCGCGGGCGGCGACACGCACATTGCTATCTGGACGCCGGGACAACAGGCGCCCGATCGGGAGCTTGACGGCCATACCGGGCCAATCGTCGCTCTCGCCGTTTCGCGAGACGGCAAGACGCTGGCATCTGCGTCATGGGATCGCACTGTCCGGCTGTGGCCGCTCGCAGGCGGACCGCCACGGGTGCTGGAAGGCAATGCGCAGAACGTCAATGGCGTAGCATTCTCGGCCGATGGCAGTCAGATTATCGGCGCCGGCTACGATGGCACGATCCACGCTTGGCAAGTCGCCAGCGATGGCGTGTCCGTGCACAACCTGCCAAGCCCGCTCAACGCTGTAGCGACCACACCGGACGGCGAGATGATCGCCGCCGGAGCCAGCGGGAAAGTCTTTTTTTTATCCGTCACGGGCGAGTTGCTGGGCGAGCTCCAAGCCGGAACAACACCGATAATCCAGCTTGCGATCTCCAATAATGGCCTGCTCGTTGCCGCCGCTACCACACGCGGATCGGTAGCGGTGATCGATCGCAAGCAACGCACGCTTATGCATACGCTGGTCGGCCCCGGACTGCCGGTGTGGGCAGTCGCATTCTTGCCCGACAACAGCACATTATTGACTGGCGGCACGGATGCCGTCATTCGCCGTTGGAACGCGGTTACCGGTGAGCCGATCGATTCCACGCTTGTCGGCGTGCCGGAGGATCCGCTCAAGCGGTTTGCCGGCGATCATGGTGCTGAGGTGTTTCGCGCCTGCGTCGCGTGCCACACGCTCAGCGCCGACGAGGCCCAAAAGGCCGGTCCCACGCTCTGGCACATTTTCGGCCGGCGTATCGCGACATTGCCGGGTTACAATTTCTCACCGGCTTTGAAGAAACTCGACATTGTTTGGTCCAAGGAAACGGTCGCGAAACTGTTCGAAATCGGACCGGCGCACTACACGCCCGGCACCAAAATGCCGGAACAGACCATCGGCGTCGAAGCGGACCGCAAGGCCCTTGTGGATTTTCTCGCGCGCGCGACCACGAACTAGAGCTTTCCACATAATCCAGGATAGCCACATTGAATTTAGAAATTAGCTCTCGCCTTCCTTCTGGCGCGCACGCAAATAGTCATCGGTAGTGCGCAAGCGCGGGCGCTGCGGCGCGCCGAACGGATCGAAGTTCTCCTCAGCGGTCACCTGGACGCGACAGTCGGCGCACATTTTCACGAGGTCGATCCGCCGCGTAGAATCCTTGTACATCCAATGCTTGCCCTCAAGCTTGGCGGCCACCCGCTCGACCGAGCTTTTGACTCCGAACGGAGTTCCACAGCGGATGCAGAGGAACGGATCTTCTTGCTTGATGATACCGCTTGATGCCGTTGCCGCGCGAAAATCGATCTGCGGTTTCAGGCTGATCACTTTTTCCGGACAGGTCGCTTTACATAACCCACATTGCACGCAAGCGTCTTCGGTGAAACGCAGCATCGGCCGCTCGGGATCATCCAATAACGCGCCGGTCGGGCAAGCCGAAACACAGGACAAGCACAGCGTGCAGCCATCGACATTCACCTCGACTTTACCGAAGGGTGCGCCCTCAGGCAGGCTGATCACGTCGACCGGCGTTGGGGCCGCTGCGTGCAACTCGCGCAATGCGAGTTGGAGAACTTCGCGCTTATTACCGACGGCCGTGAAAGTAGCGGGTTTGGCCACGCTGTTCAGCGCTGCGATACCCCGCAAGCTGTCGCCGAGCGCGTCAGGATCGTCGGTTTCGATTGTGTCGATGCGCGAGCCGTCAAAACCGAGCCCAGCCACGATCGTCTTACTCAACGCAATCGTTCTGGCCAGTCCGCTCAAATCGTGCCGCGGTTTGGAGCGCAGCAGAAAACGTGCCACTGCTGCGCCATACGCAAACGCACCGGCGAGCGCCTCCAGTCCAATTTGGGTGATCTCATTGACTTCCACAGGCAACACATGAGCCGGTAGCCCGTCGCCATGCCGCGCCAGCGCTTCAATAAGGGGGCGGCCATGGTCGCCGTCATGAAACAGCAGCACCGGCTGCACGCCACCTGCCTCGCGGTACGCGGTCAGCAGTACACGCAGTTTTCGCAATAACGCATCAGAAGGCGGCAACGCATAAGCTGCAGCGCCAGTCGGACAGACGGTAGCGCACTGTCCGCAACCAGCACAAACCTGCGCGTCGATGGCGACATGATCGCCATTGGGCGTGATCGCGCCGGTGGGACAGAGATCGAGACAACGATGGCAGCCGACAATATTCGAACGCGAATGCGCGCATAGATGCTCGGTAAATGTGATAAAGCGCGGCTTCTCGAACGCTCCCGACAGGTCGCGCGCTTTCAGCACGGTCCGCAGCATCGCCGCTGCATCACCC
>CATPBC010000182.1 GCA_955652195.1 uncultured Xanthobacteraceae bacterium
CAGTTCGATGCGCGCGCGATCGTTGACGCAATCGGGCGTGAATTCGTCGACAAAGGCGTCGCCCGCGAGGATCAGCGTGGCGGTACAGAACGGCAGGTTCAGCTGCGCCGCCGTCAGGCCCTCCGGCCGGTACGGCCAGCCGGCATGGTCGACCGTGACATGCGATGCGTGCACGACTATCCGCTCGATGTCGGCGGCGGTAAATGGATGCCGCTTGCGGATATCGGCAAGCGCGTCGAGTGTCGTATGATTGCTGCCGACGCAGGCATAGAATTTGAGCGAGACCCGCATCGTCTCATAGCGCTCGCCCAATCCGGCGGTCAGCGCCGTGAGATCGAACCGGTCCTGCGAGCGTGAAAACGTGGTGCAAAAGCCGCCATACGGAGCCTCGAACACGTCCACAATTCCGGTGAAGCCCCGCTCTGCAAGAAGCGCCGCGTAGAGGCCGCTCTGCGCGGCGCGTCCAGCATGCATGCGTTTGACCATGGCGCCATATTGCGCAGCCATCAGACCGGAGGATTGCGTGCCGGCGACGCCCAGTGCGTGCACCGTCTTCTCGGTATCGAGCGCGAGCCCGCGTGCGGCGGCGGCAGCGGCTGAGAACACGCCGACGGTCGCGCCAGAATGCCAACCCTGGCCGATATGCTGCGGTCCCATGCAGAGCCCGACGCGCGGACCGATTTCATAGCCGGCCACCGCGGCCGTGACGAAGTCACGGCCAGAGAGTTGTGCGTGAGTTTGCGCAACGGCGATGAGCGCCGGCAGCGTCACCGCGCCGACATGCAGGATGCCCTCGCGGTGCACGTCGTCGAGCTCGAAGCTTTGGACCTGCGTGCCGTTGACCAGGGCGGCATGAACCGACGAGAGCCGCCGATCGGTGCCCCAGATCGAGGTGTCGCGCGTTTTGTCGAGCTGTTCGAGGGTTTCCCGGAGGATCCGGCACCATTCCAGATGCGCGCCATAGATCGCGCAGCCGAGCGCATCCAGAATGAGTAGTTTCAGCCGTTCGCGGACTTCGGCCGGAATATTTTCGTATCGCAGGCCTGAAACGAACTCGGCGATCCGGCGCGTGTACGGATTCTGGGCGGTCGCAGCCTCGGCCATCATGAGCGCCTCGCCGGCACTCTATTTACACGGACGGCGGCCGCGGCGCCATCGTGCCTGCTGATCGTGGGCGCTAGTTTGTCGCTATTTTCAGGATTTAGTGGATGCCAGCGAGCGCGCAACGTCGTCGACGTCGAGCGCATCTCCGGCATCGAGCGCGGCTTGACTCAAAAGCCGTTCCAAATTCTGCAACATCAATTTTTGTTCGCGGGTACGCGCGTCACGGGCCCAGCGGCGGCATTGATCGGCCCAATGGCCGATTTCTTCGGCTGCGGACTTGATCATTGCGCAAAGCCTCTCAAGTCGTAAGCGGCACCGTGAAGGCTGGACCAAGCAGGTGCCTGCCGCGCACCAGCGTCGCTCGCGCGGCGCGGGCGTCCAGCGCGGTCTGAAACAGAGCCGGCAATTCGCGCGGCCGCTTCAGCACCGAGCGGAGCATGGCAGGGATATTGGTGGTTCCGTTCGGCCGCATCGCAGCGACGGCGGAGACCGGAAGGGCGCGCTTGGCGGGATCGGTGATCACCCGGATAGCCGCCACCGGAACGTCGTGGGCCAAACCGACGGCAGCAACGATATGCGATTCCATGTCAACGGCGATAGCGCCGGTTTTCAAATAAAGCGCACGCTTTTCATCGGGATGGGCGATTGGGGTTGGGACGCCCAGCAACATGCCCGCTACCGAGTCGGGGATCGTTCGCAGCAGCTTTTCAGACCACTGCTCGCTGATCGGCATACGCGTCGATCCGGATATGACCGCAGAACCGACGACGCAAGTCCCGGGCTGCAGATGCGGCGCCAACCCGCCGGCCACACCGAAGCTGATGATGCCGGGACAGCCGCTCACCATTGCGCGGGTTTCAGCGATCGCTGCCGTAAGCTTTGCCGCCAAGTTGCGACCATCGCCGCTACAAATGACATGCACGCCCGGGCCCGCAGCGATACGGGCTTCAAAGGCCAGCCCCACAACGATGATCACGTGATCCCCACCTCAACAGGTAAATAGAACAATAGAGGTAACCCGGCGACTGCCAGTGACCGTTCTTGAACTTTCGCGGCTGCTGCCAAGAATAGCGGCAACAGCCGGGCAGGCATGACAGGGTTGGGCTAACCCTTAGTCACGACCGGTGGTGGAGCTTTGCCCTTGCCGGTCTGTGCGCACGCGGCAAGGCTCAGGATCGCAAGGATCACTGCTGTTCCAACGGCAATTCTCTTCATGGCTGCCCCCATCCCTTTTACTTACTAGACAGAACAAAATAAAAAGGTTGCTGCGGCTTCACTAGTGCAGAAAAGCCACAGTTGACAGTCGATTTGCGGCATGGTCCCAGGATGCAACCCCCCATAATTGGCCAGGTAAATGCGTGGTTTTGCCCTTATTGCCGCACTTTTTGGCGTGGCCGTCCTCGCCGGTTTGACCGTCTATTACGGTTTTGGCCCGGTCATGGCGGCGATCGCCAGTTCGCGCTGGGCAACGGCGCTTGTCATCCTAGCTCGGGCCGCCATCCTGGTGGGGGCCGGGTTGGGGTGGTGGCTGCTGTTGCCGGCGGGCCGTTTTAGACCCTACGCTTTTGTCCTGCTGCGGTTTGTCCGCGAAGCGATCAATTCGTTCTTTCCCCTCGCCGTCGTCGGAGGCGATGTCATCGGGGCGCGGCTTCTGGCGCAATTTGGCGTTGCCACCAACTTGGCGGTGGCGACCGTTCTGGTCGACATCTTTATCCAGGTGCTCTGCCTAATCGTCTTCGTGCTGGCCGGGGTCGGCATCGTTGCAAGTCTTGTCGGCAACAATACGGTTACTGCGACCGCAATTGTCCTGCTGGCCATTGCTGTCCCGACCATAACTGGATTTTTCCTGACCTTGAATTTCGGCGCCTTCGAGCCGCTGGTGCGCTGGCTAATTCTGTTTGGCGAAAAACGGCAATGGCGCGCATTCGCTCACGTGGCCGATCTCGGCGGGTGGCTGCAACAGATTTGGCGTAACTACCGCGGGCTTGCCGAATCGTTTGTGGTTCACCTGGCCACTGTTTTTTTTGGCGCTATCGAGGTGTGGATCGCCCTCGCTTTTATGGGTCATCCGGTCAATCTTATGGAGGCGGTAGCGATCGAAAGCCTGGGCCAGGGCAGCCGCTCCGCCGCCTTCATCTTGCCGGGCGGATTGGGCGTGCAGGATGGCGCCCTGATCGCGGTTTGTGCGCTATTTGGCGTTCCTGCCGAGGTTGCGTTGGCGATGGCGCTGATCAAGCGGGTTCCTGACCTGATTCTCGGCGTACCATCCTTGCTCGGTTGGCAAGCGCTTGAAGGACGGCATTATTTGGTCACAAGCAAATAGGGTTGCCGCACAGCAAAAAATCGATCATTGAACCCGGCCCAAATTTGGCCGTTTGTTTCACGTGCATGGACACTAGGCGGGCAATATAGTTTCCCGCCAATGTGGGTCGGGTAGGCGTGGGCCGGCAAGAGGTCAGTGTGAGCGATTTATTCGGTAATTCCGCCGGTTACGCAGCAGCTATTTGCTATCTCGCGGCGATTGTCGGATCAGTCTATGCGCTGTTTGCGATCTGGGCTGCGCACGCATTCCTACGCCCGAGGCGGCCCACGCCGCCGGCAAGTTACCCGCCGATTACGATCCTCAAGCCGTTGCACGGCGCGGAACCTGATCTATGCGCTAATCTCGCGACGTTTTGCCGGCAGGACTATCCAGCTGCAGTGCAGGTTGTGTTCGGCGTGGCCGATCCGGCCGATCCGGCAGCCGCCGCCGTGCGCAGCCTCGTCGCCGAGTTTCCCGATCGCGATCTTGAGCTGGTAATCAGTCCGCGCCGGCATGGCGCCAACGCAAAAGTGTCGAACCTCATCAATATGCAGAGTGAGGCACGGCACGAATTGTTGATTATTTCGGATAGCGATATCGCCGTTTCGCCCGATTATCTCGCGACAGTTGCGGCGAGCCTCGGGCAGCCGGGCATTGGGCTGGTTACATGCCTCTATCGGGGCGCGCCCTCGACCGGGATCTGGTCCCGGCTCACGGCGGCAGGGATCGATTATCACTTTCTGCCGAACGTCTTGGTCGGGCTCAAAGTCGGGCTTGCGACCCCGTGCTTCGGCTCGACCATTGCGCTTACGAAGGCGACCCTTGCGCAGCTCGGCGGGCTGCAATCGGTCGCCGATCAATTGGCCGACGATTACGCGCTGGGCATGGCGGTGCGCCGGGCCGGGCTGAAGGTGGCGATTCCGCCTTTCATCGTCGGACATATGTGCGCCGAGCGATCGTTGCACGAACTGTTGCTTCACGAGATTCGCTGGGCACGGACCATCCGCGCGATGGACTCATCCGGTTTCGCCGGCTTGGCCGTCACTCATGCGGTGCCGCTGGCCTTGCTCGGCGTAATCCTCGGCGGGCTCACGCCCGCCGCCTTCATCCTTGCCGTGGCGCTTGCTTGCCGTTTTGCGCTGCAAGCCGAACTGCGTCGTCTCTTTCAGCTGCGCAATGGTATATTCTGGCTCGGCCCAATTCGCGACATATTGTCGTTCGTCGTATTTGTCGCGAGCTTTTTGGGCCGGCGCGTCGAATGGCGCGGCCAACGCTATGGGGTCAA
This sequence comes from uncultured Xanthobacteraceae bacterium, assembly GCA_955652195.1. Lineage (GTDB taxonomy): Bacteria > Pseudomonadota > Alphaproteobacteria > Rhizobiales > Xanthobacteraceae > BOG-931. Next base: position 4,692 of record CATPBC010000182.1, read on the forward strand.
GGCCGACCACACGCTCGTTTATTACAGTGAGGCCGATTGATGATGCGCACTTTATTCATGCAGGCGCCTTCGTTCGAGGGCTTCGATGGCGGAGCTGGCGCGCGCTACCAGATGAAGCGCGAGGTGAAGTCGTTTTGGTTTCCAACCTGGCTGGCGCAGGCCGCTGCCATGGTGCCTGGCTCCAAGATCATCGACGCGCCGCCGCATGGGCTGACCTTCGAAGACATCGAAGACGACGTGAGGTCGCACGACTTCATCGTGGTCCACACCTCGACGCCGAGCTTCAAGTCCGACGTAAAGACGGCCGGCATGATCCGCGCGGTCAACCCGACGGCCAAGATCGGTTTCATCGGCGCCAAGGTCGCGGTTGAGCCGCAGGAAAGTCTGGAAGCGGCGCCGGCGATCGATTTTGTCTGCCGCAACGAATACGAGTTCACTGTCAAGGAGCTTGCCGAGGGCACCGACTGGTCGACCATCAAGGGTCTCTCCTATCGCGGACCGGACGGCAAGATTTTCCACAACCCCGAGCGCGAGGTCCTGATGGACATGGACAGACTCCCGTCCGTGCTCCCAGTCTACAAGCAGCTCAAGGTCGAGAACTATTTCGGCGGCTATCTCAAGCACCCCTATATGAGCTGGTATACCGGCCGTGGCTGCAAATCGCGCTGCACCTTCTGCCTGTGGCCGCAAACTATCGGCGGGCACAAATACCGCGCCATGTCGATCGACCGCGTCGTCGAAGACGTGAAATACGTCATAAAGGAATTTCCGCAGGTTAAGGAGATCTTCTTCGACGACGACACGCTGACCGACGATCATCCCCGCGTCGAAGCGCTCGCTCAGGCGCTTGGTCCGCTCGGCGTCACCTGGTCGTGCAACGCCAAGGCCAATGTGCCGCGCAAGACGCTCGAGGTGATGAAGGCCAACGGTCTGCGCCTGCTGCTCGTCGGATACGAATCCGGCAACCAGAAGATCCTGCACAATATCAAGAAAGGCGTGCTCGTCGAGGTGGCGCGCCGTTTCTCCAAAGACTGCCGCGAACTCGGCATCATCGTGCACGGCACGTTCATTCTGGGCTTGCCGGGTGAGACGACCGAGACGATCCAGGAGACGCTCCAGTTCGCCAAGGACGTGAACCCGCGCACCCTGCAGGTATCGCTGGCCGCGCCCTATCCGGGCACTTTCCTCTACAAGCAGGCGAAGGAGAACGGCTGGTTCGCCTCTGACGTCGACCTGCTTACGGACGAAGGCACGCAGATCGCGCCGCTCAACTATCCGCATCTCGGGCACACCGAGATCTTCGATTCGGTGGAGGAGTTCTACAAGAAGTTCTATTTCCGTCCTTCCAAGATCGCAGAAATCTTGGGCGAGATGCTGACCAGCCGCGACATGCTGATGCGCCGCCTGCGCGAAGGCGTCGAGTTTTTTCATTTCCTGCGCGAACGCAACGCGGCGCATTGAGCACCGGGTGATTGCACGTCATGCCCGCGCATAGCCGTTCGCAGAACGGCGTCGCTTCGCTCGCCTATGGCGGGCATCCCGCGAAAGTAGGCACTGCGGTGCCATGGTGATCGGGATGACCGCAACAAGTCCGGCCATGACGAACCCACCAAAATCATTTCAAATAGCCGTGCTGTCGGAACCAGGCGATGGCGTCGGCAATGGCTTCGCTATAAGGCCGCGCGCGATAGCCGAGCTCGCGTTCCGCCTTGGCTGAGGTGAAAAACATACGGTCCTTGGCGAGCCGCAGTCCGGTCGTCGTCACGAACGGCTCGCGGCCGGTGAAATGCGCAACCGCCTCGGCGCCGTAGGCGATCGGAAAAATCAGCCGCCGCGGCAGCCGCAGCCGTGGCGGAGCGCGGCCAACCTGGCGCGCGATTTCGCGCAGCATGTCGCCAAGCAGAACATCCTGCCCGCCGAGAATGTAGCGTTCGCCGATGCGGCCGCTCTGCAAGGCCGCCAAGTGTCCGGCGGCGACGTCATCGACATGGACGAGGTTCAACCCGGTGTCGACATAAGCCGGCATGCGGCCGGCGGCCGCCTCGACGATGATCCGTCCGGTCGGCGTCGGCCGCACGTCGCCCGGTCCAATCGGCGTCGATGGATTGACGATGATCGCCGCGAGCTTCTGCTCCGCTACCATCGCTTCGACCAGCCGTTCGGCGACGACCTTGCTGTATTTATAAGCGCCGACCGCCGATTGCGCCTCGAGCTGGAATGTTTCGTCGCTGGCTTTGCCGTCCGGCCGCGTCTTAAGCGTCGCGACGCTGCTGGTATAGACGATCCGTTCGACCCCGGCACGCAGCGCCGCGGTCATCAGATTGCGCGTGCCCTCGACATTGGTCCGCACGATATCTTGCGGATTGGGCGCCCATAGCCGGTAATCGGCGGCGACATGAAAAACAAAGCGAATGCCTGTCATGGCGCGAATAAGCGACTCCACGTCGCGCAAATCGCCTTCGACGATCTCCACCCGCAAATCGGCAAGATTAATGCGGGAACTCGTTGAGCGAACAAGCGCACGGACCTGGTGACCGGCTTTGATGAGATGCCGGACAACGGCCGAGCCGACAAAGCCGCTCGCGCCAGTGACCAGGATCATGTGCTGCCCTTTCTGGTCCAGCCATAACCGGTATAGTTCAATCCAGGAACTGCCGGCTAGGCGTGAACGACAATCGCGCTCCGGATAGCAGCAAGTAACAGCAAACCAAAACCCGAGCGGGGGAGCAATGAAACTGCCCAACCGTATTATCGATCTATCCTCGCCGCTTGAAAACGAAACTGTCTACGACCCGCCGTTCATGCGGCCCAAAATCGTCTACCGCAGCAATGCCGAAACCGCGCCGCTCTTGCTTGAGCTTTTTCCGGGACTGCGCCGCGAGGATCTGCCGGATGGCGAAGCCTGGGCGATCGAAGAGATCCAGCTGACGACGCATAACGGCACGCATATGGATGCGCCCATTCACTTCCAATCGAGGTCGATCGACGGCAAGCCAATGATGACCATCGATCAAGTGCCGCTCGATTGGTTTTTCCGGCCCGGTGTCAGGCTGGATTTTCGCAAATTGGCCGACGGTCACGTGGTCACCGCCGCGGAGGTGGAAACCGAGCTCAAGCGCATCGGCCATGAGCTCAAACCCTTCGACATCGTCCTGGTGAATACCCGCGCCGCGAGCTGCGTCGGCACTGACGAATATCTCACCGCGGGCTGCGGCATGGGGCGAGAAGCCACGCTTTATTTGACCTCGCGCGGCGTGCGCGTCACCGGCATCGACGCCTGGGGCTGGGACGCACCGTTTGTTCATACCCGGCAGCGCTGGCTGGAAACGCGCGACCCATCGATTATCTGGGAGGGCCACAAAGCCGGCCGTGAAATTCCGTATTGCCATATGGAGAAGTTGTGCAATCTGGAGCAGCTTCCCGACCACGGCTTCATCGTCGCTTGCTTCCCGTACAAGGTGAAACGCGGCTCGGCGGGCTGGACTCGCGCCGTGGCGCTGTTTGATTAGCGGTGTTCGCCAGGCCGAGCAACGCAAACGGAACCGCATCGAGGTTCCGCGATTGCGATCAGCCGAAGGCTGTTTAAATAACAAAAATGTCGCCAATCGCCTTCCTACTCAATCTCTTGTGGATCGTCTTCGGCGGGATCTGGATGGCGATCGCCTGGGTGTTTGCCGCAATCATTATGGCGATCACCATTATCGGCCTGCCGTGGGCCCGCGCCGCTTTCAGCATCGCTTCGTACACATTATTGCCGTTTGGCCGAAAGGCGGTCTCGCGCGCCGAATATTCCGGCCGCCGTGACCTTGGTACCGGACCGTTCGGGCTCATTGGCAACATCATTTGGCTGGTGCTTGCCGGTTGGTGGCTGGCGCTCGGCCACCTGATCACGGCGGTGTTGCTTGCCGTGACAATCATCGGCATTCCCTTTGCATGGGCGCATTTGAAGCTTGCCGGCATTGCACTCTGGCCGATCGGCAAAGAGATCGTCGCCGCCGACGCGGTGCCGTTCAGCCGCTCCTTCCCTGTGGAGCGATAGCGCAGCGGGCGAGGTGGTTAGGCTCTTCGCAGCCAGACTTTGTTATCGTGGAAGGCCGCACCGCCGAACGGCGCGATCGAATCGGCTCCGGTCAATGTGTTGATGCCGCGGCCATCGGCGAAGGCTGCGTTGGGCCACAGCGATTCTGCGATCAAAACGCCGCGGCGGACGCCCTCGAACAGCCTGGCGTGCAGCCGCACTTCGCCACGCTTATTGCCGAGTACCACTTCATCGCCATGCGCGACGCCGCATCCGGCGGCATCCTGTGGATGAATCATGACTTCGGGCCGCCCTTCCGTCGCCTGCGAAGTTCGCGTCTCGGTGAAGCTCGAGTTGAGAAAGCCGCGCGCCGGCGAAGTGGCGAGCCGGAACGGATGGGCGGTATCGGCTTCCTCGATCACCTCCCAATGATCAGGCAGTTCGGGCATCGGGGTGGTGATCGTGGTCCGGTGCCAGCGCCGGAACGGCACGGTCGGCCAGTCCGGCTTGAAACGGAATTTGCCGTCCGGATAGGCAAAGCCGTTGAGATAATGTGCGGTGGCAAAATCCGGTTGGCAGTCGATCCAGCGATTGGACTCAAGCTCAGCGAGTGTGCCCCAGCCGGAATTTTGCAGCGACGCGTCGATCAATTGGCGCGGCGACATATCGAAACCTGGATGGTTGGCGCCGAGCCGTTTTGCCAGCGCGCAGATCACTTCGTGGTTGTTGCGGCACTCGCCGGGCGGCTCGATCAGCTTCGGACCGAGCAGGATGTATTGGCTGCCGCCGGCCGTGTAGAAATCGTCGTGCTCGATGAACATCGTGGCGGGAAGCACGATATCGGCCGCTTTGGCCGTGTCGGTCATGAACTGCTCGTGCACGCAGACAAAAAGATCGTCGCGGGCAAAGCCGCGCTTCACCGCGGTCTGGTCGGGGGCGACGGCGACCGGATTAGTGTTCTGAATGAGCATCGCAGTGACGGGGGGCCCGCCGATCAGCGCTTCCTCTTCACCGGTCAAGATGGCGCCGATACGGGACTGGTCGAGCATGCGAATCGAAGGATCGCGCAGATCGCTGCCTTCGATCAGGCTGTTGTTCAGGTGGAACACGCCGCCATTGTTGTGAAAGGCGCCGCCGCCTTCGAGTTGCCAGGCGCCGGTAACGGCGGCGATGCAGCTCGCCGCGTGCATGTTCACGGCGCCGTTGCGCGAGCGCGAGAAGCCGTAGCCGAGACGGAAAAAGGCGCGTTTTCTTTCGCCGATAAGCCGGGCGAAGGACTCGATCGTCTCCGCCGGGCAACCGGTGATGGCGGCCGCCCATTCCGGATCGCGGCTTCGCACATGGTCGGCGAGTTCATGCGGCGCGTCGGTGTAGCGTTCGAGATAGTCCCAATCCGCCTTGCCGTCGCGGAACAGGCAGTGCATCACGGCGCAGGCGAGCGCGCCGTCGGTGCCGGGCCGGATCAGCACCGGTAGATCCGCCTGCTTCATGGTCGTATTCATGTAGACGTCGACGACGGCGATCTTGGCGCTACGCTCTTTGCGGGCGCGCGTCGCATGCGTCATCACATTGACCTGGGTGTTGGCCGCATTGGTCCCCCAGATCACGACCAGGTCGGACTTCGCCATCTCGCGCGGGTCGGCGCCGGCAAGCTTTCCGGTGCCGGCGATGAAACCGGTGAAAGCCGGATTGACGCAGATCGTGGAAAAGAAGCCGGAATATTTCTTGGCGTGGCGCAGGCGATGGATGCCGTCGCGCATTACGTAGCCCATCGTGCCGGCGTAAAGATACGGCCAGACGGTTTGTGAACCGTGCTTCTGTTCGGCGCGCGTGAACTCTTCGGCCACGATGTCGAGCGCGTCGTCCCAGGAAATCGGCGCAAACTCGCCGCCGCCTTTAGCGCCGATACGGCGCAGCGGGTGCTTCAGCCGGTCGGGGTGATGTGCGCGCTCGGCATAGCGCGCCACTTTGGCGCAGATGACCCCTGCCGTGTAGGCATTATCCCGCGCGCCGCGCACCCGGCCGATCGTATGATCGTCGAAGATCTCGACTTCCAGGGCGCAGGTCGAGGGGCAGTCGTGCGGGCAGGCCGAAGCGCCGATCTTTTTTGGGCGGACAAGCTGGTTCATTGGTGAACGGTTCTCGCGCGACGTTTTGCCGAAGCAGTTGAACCTGGCATGGCATCAACGATACCACACCGTACAATATAGGCGCGACCGGAGGATGGACCATGCAAGCTGCCGTTTTGGGCGACAAAGGCGTTGAAATCCGCGACCTGCCGAAGCCGGCGCCGAAGCCGAACGAGGTACTGATCCGGGTGCGGGCCTCAAGCCTCAACCGGGCGGATCTTCTCGTCGCCTTGGGCCACCAGCACGGCAGCGTCGGTGGCGTCGGCGCGCGGCTTGGCTTGGAGTGCGCGGGCGAGGTCGAGGCGGCTGGCAGTGAAGTGGAGGGAATCAAGCCTGGGGACCGCATTATGGCCTCAGCCCCTGGCGGCTTTGCGGAATATGTCGTGACCGATGCCGGGCGGGTGCATCGCATTCCGGGAAACAATATGAGCTACGAGCAGGCGGCATGCTTTCCGGTCGCCTTGCAGACGATGCACAATGCCGTGGTGACCGCCGGTCGCTTAAAGCGCGGTGAGACCATGCTGATGCAAGGGGCCAGCGCCGGCGTCGGCCTCATGGGCATGCAGATTGGCAAGCTCATGGGCGCTTCGCTGGTGATCGGCACATCGACCAATGCTGATCGCCGTGCGCGGCTCCACGAATTCGGCTGCGATCTCGCGCTCGACTCGGCCGATCCAAGCTGGCCCGACCAGGTCAAAAACGCTACCGGCGGAAAGGGCGTCGATCTCATCGTCGATCTCGTTTCGGCGCCTGTCGCCAATCAGAACTTGGAAGCGGCCAGTATTCTCGGCCGTATTGTCAATGTTGGCCGGCTTGGCGGCATGAATGGCGAGTTCGATTTCGACAAGCATGCGCTCAAACGCATCGACTATATCGGCGTAACATTCCGGACCCGCAGCGCTGAAGAGGTACGCGAGATCAATCGCCGCATGCGCGCCGATCTATGGCCCGCGATCGAAGCGGGCAAGCTGTCGCTGCCGATCCACAAAACCTACAAGCTTGCGGATATCGACGAAGCGCTGGCGCTGATGCGCGCCAATCGCCACTTCGGCAAGGTCGTCATCAGCGTGTCGTGAATCCGCAGCCTACTTGCTCTTGGAGCGGGCATCCGGCATAGGTTTTACATGACTGATTCGGCGAAGGGCCACGCGCCGATTCTGGCCGCGGGGGGCATCGTCTTACGCGGAAAGTCGCGACCGCGCGTCGCCATTGTGCGATTGCGAAGGGAAAAGGCTTGGGTTCTGCCCAAAGGCAAGCTCATGCCGCGGGAACATCCCCGCGATGGCGCCAAGCGCGAGGTGCTGGAAGAGACCGGATACAACGTATCGGTCCACGAATTTCTCGGCTCGATGTGCTACGCCGCAGAAGGCAAGATCAAGATTGTGCAGTTCTGGTTGATGCGCGCGGTCGGCTCGCCCGCGCGTGAGCTGATGGACGACGTCAAAGCAGTGAAGTGGCTACCATTGCGGCAAGCGATTGCCATGCTCAGCCGCCCCCATGAAAAAGTATTCCTCACCCATGTCGGCCCGATCGCGCTTGACCACGCCAAGAAGTCCGGGCGGGCTAGGTCGCGCGGTTTACTGCGAAATGGCGCCGCACGCGTTGCGAAGATTCCGGCTGTCTCGGTCGAGCACGTGATTGCGGTCGATTACGACAAAACCCGGCCAAATGCCTTCGTCAAGGCGCTCGCCAGCTGGCGGAATCGCGCCGTACAATATTCGGCGCGTAAGGCGAGCTAGAGCATGATCCCGAAAAGTGGGAACCGGTTTTCGGAAAAGATCATGCTCAAGCAAAAAGCATGATCCCAAAAAGTGGGAACCGGTTTCCCGCCTGCGCGAAGCTAGTAACCGTTTGCACTTTCGTCTGATGCTTCGGCGGGCGAAGGCAGGTCGGAAAAGATCATGCTCAACAAAAAAGCTAGAACAACGATTTAAGGAAATCTCATGGCGCTCTAAAGGACCAGCGACGCGGCGCCCGTGCGTTTCAATCCTGAAATCGGCGGGCGGCGCGTCCAATTATTCGGGCTCGACCTCGTGGAATACGCTGTAGTCGATCACCAGCTTGCCTTCATTCGATGTGCTGGTGATGTCGCGATAGCGATAGTTCCAGCGGATGTCCTCGTGCGAATAAAGCCGCCGCGCATAGAGATGCTGCGCTGAGCTGTCGTCGACGCCGCTGACATTGAGCGTGAGCGAACCGCTGGCAGCGGCGAGATCGGCCGCGGTCATGCGGTATAACGGGCTTGTTTCGTCGATGGTATGGAATATGGACCAACTCAGTATGAACATCGGGTGTTCGCGGCGATCGAGCAGGAGCTCGTGGTAGCGGCGTAGCTCGTAGCCTTCCAGGGTAGTTTCGATCCGAAAAAACCACAGCCGCGCGGTTGCTTGTGAAATCGTATTGTTACGGGCATTGGCGATCCGGATCATCAGGGTCGGCTGGCCCTGATGGACGGTCACAACGGCATATTGGGCGAAGACGAAGCGGGCGCGGGGGCGCGAAAAACGGGCGAAGATCAGCCCGGTCATCACCGCGAGGAATGACATCCCGGTGAAAATCTCTGCGGTGGCGATGAAATGCCCGTAATGCGTCTGCGGATGCATGTCGCCGTAGCCGACAGTGGCGAGAGTCTCGACCGAAAAATAAAAAAAGCCGAGCGGCTCATTGCCGGCGACATTGGCGATCGGTTCGTTGCCGAGCCAGTACAAGAACGCGAAGAGCGTGTTGAGGATAATGAAGATCGCCGCCGCGGTGCCGAAGAAGACCGGCCAATACACCGTCATCGAGCGGTGATAGAGATCGGTCCAAAAACTGTCGGACAAGCCGCGGGTTTCGATTTCTTGCTTGCCGATGCGAACGAGGTGCGCGCCACCCTGTCGCCTCAGTTCGATCTGCTTTTTAGCTTTCGCCAAAGCGGGTGAATCCTATGCCGTCGCCGCAACCTTTGTTTTCAGCCGGCTGAACACTCTGCGGGCGTTTCCTTCGAATATTTTTCGCCGCGCGCTCTCGTCGAGCCCGCGGGCATTATCGACGTAACGCTTGGTGTCGTCGAAATAATGACCCGATCTGGGATCAACGCCTTTGACCGCCCCGACCATTTCCGATGCGAACAGGATGTTTTCGGCCGGCACGACTTCGGCGAGCAGATTTATGCCCGGCTGGTGATAGACGCAGGTATCGAAGAAAATATTGTTCTTGATGATCTCGACGAGCTCCGGCCGCCCATTGTTGAGCGCGATGCCGCGGAAACGACCCCAATGGAACGGCACCGCGCCGCCGCCATGCGGGATAATCAATTTCAAAGTCGGAAAGTCCTTGAACAGATCGGAAAGGATAAGCTGCATGAATGCCATGGTATCGGCGTTGAGGTAATACGAACCGGTCGTATGCATGGCCGGGTTACAGCAGCCGGACACGTGAATCATGGCTGGTACGTCGAGCTCGACCATTTTTTCGTAGAACGGATACCACCACTTGTCGGTCAGTGGCGGCGCATTGAAATAGCCGCCGGATGGATCGGGATTGAGATTGCAGCCGATGAATCCCATTTTCACGCAGCGTTCCAGTTCCCCGATAGCGTTCTTAGGCGGCACGCCCGGTGATTGCGGCAACTGGCACACGCCGACGAAATTCTGCGGAAACAGTGAGACGACGCGCGCGATCAGATCGTTGCAGATTTGGGACCATTCGAGGCTTACGGTCTCATCGCCGATATGATGGCCCATGCCCGATGCGCGCGGCGAGAAGATCGTCAGATCGGTACCGCGGTCACGCTGCAATTTGAGCTGATTTTGCTCGATGCTTTCGCGGATTTCGTCGTCCGATATTTTCAGCGAGGCGCGCGACGGCATCGCGGTCTTGTCGCCCGAGCTCACGGCCGCCGTCTGTTCCTTGCGGAAACGATGCAGATCCTTGGGTTCGGTGGTGTAGTGGCCGTGGCAATCGATGATCATGAGATAGCGCCATTCCGGGGGGTTGAGAAGTTCAGATGCTAGGGCCCATTGCGCGATTGTCAAACGGCGCGGATTTTCAGACGGCACGATTGTCAAGCGCTATGAAAGAACGAAGCAAACGATCGAGCATCCGACGTTTCTATTTTGACGACAGCCGCGCGTCTCGCAATGATGCCGACGACCCGTTAGGATGACGCCGCTATTAAGGGAGGAAAGAAATGGCAGAACTTCCACGGCTCAACGGCGTGATTGGCGCGCTGGAAAAGGGCCGGCATGCTTTGACCGCTTTCACGCCGGCCGATACCGAAGCGGCAATTGCGCTCGCCACCGCGAAATACGATGCCGTGGTCTACGAGATGGAGCACAATGCCTACGATATCCGCGCCTTCCGCGATTGCCTGCAATACATGCTCAACCGGCGGCAGATCGCGCAATCGGGATCGCTGGCGCCGGCGGTCGCGCCGTTTGTACGGATTCCGCCGAATGGCGGCGAGAAAGCGCAATTCCATGCCAAGCAGGTGCTTGATCTTGGCGCCTACGGAATAATCTGGCCGCATATCAGCAATGTCGAGCAGGCCTATAACGCGGTCGCCGCGTGCCGCTATCCGCGCCTGAAGAACAAGCCGCTTTATGAACCGGCCGGCATTCGCGGCGACGGTCCGACGCAAGCGGTGCGCTATTGGGGTGTTACGCAGCAAGAATATTACGAGCGCGCCGATGTATGGCCGCTCAATCCGAAAGGCGAGATTTTCGTTATTCTGATGATCGAGGACACCGAAGGCATCGCGAATCTAAAAGACATTCTGAAAAACGTGCCCGGCATCGGCGCCATTCTGATCGGGGAGGGCGATCTTTCCCAGGAGCTCGGCTACCCGCGGCAATACGAGCACAAGGTCGTGCTCGATGCGATGGCGCAGATCGTCGATACCTGCAAGGAGGCCAATGTCGTCGTCGGCCATCCGCATGTGGAGACGCACAATGTTGAGCGCATCGTCAAGGAGGGCTATCGCTTTTTGATGTGTGCGCCGGTGCGCAGCTACGGCAATCTCGACAAGGCGCGGGAGCTGACTAAAAGGGCGTAAAGCATGTGTCGCGGGCATCCACGTCTTAAATACCCGTAAGACAAAGACGTGAATGGCCGGAACAAGTCCGGCCATGACGATCTGAAACTCGTCCGGCTCTATCTAGCGCGCTACGCCAGCCGCCAAATCCGCCGCCAAATGTTCGAACGTCTTGTCCTTGAGATACTGGTCGAGCCCCCAGCGCTTGACCTGCGCCAACACCTCGTCGAACTCGGACCGCGGGATCGGCCGGTAAACGAAGCGCTCGCCGCGACCGAAGCGCGTAAAATCCCACGGATGGACGCTTTCGAATTCCGCCGGCACCGCGAGTTTCCACAGCGGCAGGTATTTTTCGAGATTGCGAATGGGCGAATCCGGGCGGACGAAAATAGCCCACGGCGACACGCCGTAGGCGTCGGCGACGAAGCGTCCCATGCCAGCGCTGGCATTGCAGATACTGCCCCAGACGCAGGCGCCCTGGATTACGTCGGCGTTGTCGTGCGTATAGGGCCGGTCCTGCGGACGCTGCAGGTATTCAAGGCCCTTCCAGCTCGATTGCGTGCCGCGGAACGTCTTCCAGTCGAACTCGACGTCGAGGCCCTCGGCCGCGAAGAAGCCCTCCTGCATGGCAACGAAATCATTGAGCCCCATGCCTTTGGGCGCGATCCTCACCTGGTGCAATTGCCTGGCCAATTGTCCAACCATGGCCGTTCCTCCGGCTTCGATATCGGCGATCTTGTGCGTGATCAGAGACTAGCCTTCGCGCCGCACCCCAGCAACGCCGCCTCGAATGCGCTCGCGATTGCATCTTTGCTTTTGCCGGCGCGGGCGGCGTCGCCGATCACGATGACGCGCTGGTCGGGCAGCGCCAAATGGCGGAACCGCGGCGCCGTGCCGCGGCGCGCTTTGAAATAAAAC
>CATPBC010000183.1 GCA_955652195.1 uncultured Xanthobacteraceae bacterium
CCCTGGTTAACAAATTCTCAATCCGCGACCGTCACGCGCGGCAACGGCCGGCTGGTTCGCCGGCGAGGCAACCATTATTGCGATCGCGGCGTGCCTGAAGGCGCGCGAATCCTGCGTTAACACCTTCGCAACGTTAACCCGCCAATAAATAAACCTGTCGCATTCGCGCCACTGCTGTGGCGCTTCCATCACCAAGTGCGCGGGGCAAGACGCGTGTTGGGCGCGTGTTGGCGTGAGGGGTAATGACTACGTCGCGTATCGGAGTAACGGGCGCGTGTTGTTCTGCCCGCTTCTGGCTCAGCGCGTTCTGCGCTGCGTTGATGCCGACGTCGATCGGATACCAGGACCTCGCGGGGCTGATCGCGCGCGAGCGCAGCGCGGTCACGCATTGGCATTTGATCGCGTCGCCAGTCCAGGCCGCGACATTTAGCTATACGCGCCCGATAGGCACTGCGATCCCTGAGCCGCTCGGCTTTCAACCGGTCAACCTCGACCCACGTTCGCTCGACGCTTTTTCCTGGAAAATCGACGAGCCGCTCTACGCACGTCCGGCGCGGCAGATCGAATATCCCACCGTCGAGCGAAGTCATAAAACCGATCGTCTGCAGGCGAATGTCATTACCCACGCGGCGGGTCCGCTTCCGCCCGACGAGCCGGCGTCGGCTGACGCCGATGCACAATCAAAGCAGGTCGCGCCTGCAAATGTTGATACCGCGCCTGCGACACCGCCGCCTGCCGTTTCGCAAATGAATGTGCATCAAGAAGCGGCGCCTGCTGCTGGATCGGCCGAACCTGTTAGTGCTGCGCCGCAAGCGGCGTCGCGGTCAAAGGGCAATTTTTCCGGCAGCAGCAATGAGGACGATGTCGTCTTGGCCGACAAGCCGCCGGAAATTCTCGCGCCAGGCGAGACCGATGACGGACCGCCGTCGCTCGGCAGTATGTCGTTCCTTGACGCCGATGCGGCCGACCGCAGTGGCGCGATTTACTTCGGCGGCACCGTCATGGGTTCGCCCAGCAGACTGCAAAGCTGGGCGCCGGGGGCGGAGCCCATCCTTGTTTCGCCGTCTGCAGAACTTGCCGCGCAGTCGGTCGACTCGAATATCAAACTATCGGCGCTCGAGGGCAGTGACGGCGACACCGGTGCCGGCGAGTCGGTCGCCGGCAAGGACGACGCAAGCCGCTCGCAAACTCCGGCACAACGGCTCGGCCTCGAAGGCAAGACGCGCGTCAAGGCTGAAAAATGCCTGGCCGACGCGATCTATTTTGAAGCGCGCGGTGAGGTCCGCAAAGGCCAGGAAGCGGTCGCCCAAGTTGTTATGAACCGCGTGTTCTCAGGCTACTACCCGCATGATGTCTGTGGGGTCGTTTATCAGAACGCGCATCGGCATCTGGCCTGCCAGTTCACCTTTGCCTGCGAGGGCAAGGACCTCAGCCGCATCGACGAGCCCGATATGTGGGAGCAAGCGAAAAGCATCGCCAAAGAAACGCTCGACGGCAAAATCTGGCTCGCCGAAGTCGGGCACGCCACCCATTACCATGCCTACTGGGTGCACCCGAGCTGGGTTCATGAAATGACACGCTTGTACAAGCTCGGCGTTCACACATTTTATCGGCCGCGCAACTGGGGCGACGGCGACGCCGAGCCAGTCTGGGGCAAGACCTCACCGGTGGCGGCGCCGAGCGCGAGCAATAGCGATACGCCGCCAGGCAAGCTCGAAGCGTCGAAACCGGACTCTGCGAAAAGCCCACAAGCCGCTGTCTCGTCTGCGCCAGCGAGCGCGAGGCTCTGACGCATTATCTCCCGATCAGTCCCGCGAAAGAGCTGTAGGGCGGGTTAGCCCAACGGGTCCGGCCCGAAGTGGCCGGCCCGATGACAGGCTCCGGCGTAACCCGCCACTCTTCGAAATGGCGGATTACGCTGCGCTAATCCGCCCTACGGGCTTTTGGGGATTGAGCGGACATAGGTAAAAAACGGACGCGCCAACCAGCCAATCCGGAAACAGAATTTGATTGAACGGTTGGGCGTCTCTCAGGCGCGAGCGCAAACTAGCGCAGCGAGATCACCAGGCCGTTGAGGTCGGCGGCGACGATCAGTCCCGTTTGGCGGCCCGACAGTGCCAGCACTGCGCCGTTCTGGTTGGTCAGTACGATCCCGCCCGCGCCAGGGCCGACCGCGACGCCCGCGCCGGCAGCGCCATATACGCCATTAACGTCGGACGGCGTTCGGATGTTGCTGACCGTGCCGACAAAATCGGTCGCTGAGGCGCCGAAGGTAAATCCATAGCTCACCCCGCCAATCGAGAGCGGATAGTTCCGGCCGTGGAACACCAGCATACCGCTGCCGCCAGAGCCGCCCACGACAAAACCGGCCTTGATAACGTTAAAGCGGATGCTGCCGTCGTCGGCGTAGGCGGTAATGAGCCCGACGCCAGTTACAGTCAAAGCGATCAGTGCGGCACGAATGGCGTATGACAATTGCATAAGAAAGTCCCCCTTGATGACGTTTGCCACATTTGCCGAGGTCACAACCCCGAGTGACAAAGATGCGACGAATCGAAAAGGCAAACAAGCTTGAACTTGTTCTGAGCATCAAAGCGCTCGTTGCCCTGGCGCTCACTGACGAGATGATCGAATAACTGGATTCTTTGCTGCACTGCCTATGTCGCCTTGTGGCCCTTAGCGGACGCGCTGGTCGGCAACAGCCGCGGCAGCTTTCGGGGGGATTGTGTTGCAAAACTCTTGTTGAGACGATCGTTGAACC
>CATPBC010000184.1 GCA_955652195.1 uncultured Xanthobacteraceae bacterium
GACGAGGCGGGTCGGCTGGAATACGCCGGCTTTCATCATCAACATCAGCGCCGTGCCCCCGGCAACGGGCCGGATCGTCGCCTCCTGCGGATCGAGCATCGCGATCGCGGCTTGCAGCGAAGTCGGCTCGGCCATTTCGAAGGCAATCATGCAAGAATTTCCATCGTTTCCGCCGTCTAATCCGCCGCCATGACTAACACGTGATCGGCAATTTCGGCGCGCGTGGCGACCCAGATGTCAGGTGACGACATCGCTTGCTCGACGATCTTCTCGTAAAAGTACGCGCCGCGATGATGGCCAAAAATATGCGCATGGCTGGTCACATCGATGATGCGAACCTCGTCGCTTGCGCGCGCGACCTCGATCACCTCATTGTAGGACTCGAGCATCAAGCGCGGCGGATGGCCGTACTTCATGGCGGGCATGTCGTTGACGTCGTACGACAGTGGAATGGCCACGATCCGATTGTTTCCATAATTGATGACATACGGAAGATCGACATTGAACACATCGCCATACCAGCGGTAACCGGCCTCGGCGAGGAGCTTGGCCGTAGACGGTTTCGATGTGCCGCGCGGCGATAGCCAGCCGCGCACCGGTTTTCCGGAGGCCTCGGCAAGAAGCTTGGAGCATCGTGCGATGTTTCGCCGCTCCTCATCCTCAGACAGAAGCGCCGGGATCACATCCATGGCGTAGGAATGCGACAACACCTCGTGGCCGTCCTCCGCGACGGCGCGCACCGTCGTGGGCGAGCGTTCCGCGATGATTGCATTCACCATCACGCTGGCTTTGGCGCCATGTCGCCCAAGTCCATCCATCAAACGGTGAATGCCGACCTCGACACCGTAAGCGGCCCACGAGATCGCCATCGTGTCGAGCACGCCGGCTGGAAGCGGATTGCCCATCGGGCTGATGCCGGGCGCCTTGCCGTCCGACCAAGCTTCGAGACAGACATTGAACACGACGGCAATGCGTTTGCCGCCGGGCCATACCCAGTCCGGCATTTTTTGCATTTGCGCCTCCGCCGGTCGGGAAAAATCGTGTCCTAGGCGCTGACATTGAACGCGGCGATCGCCGCCATGTTGACGAGCTGCGCATCGTTCGCCGAAAGCGGCACGATCTGCACGGAGCGGTCGAGGCCGACCAGCATGGGACCGATAACGGTAGCGCCGCCAAGCTCCATCAGCATTTTGGTCGAGATCGAAGCGGAATGAAACGCCGGCATGATCAGCACGTTAGCAGGCCCGGAAAGTCGGCAGAATGGATAGGCTTCGCGCAATTCCATGTTCAGCGCGACATCGGCGGCCATTTCGCCGTCATATTCGAAATCGACGCGCTGCTCGTCCAATAGCCGTACCGCTTCCTGCACCCGCTCCGAACGCTCGCCGGCCGGATGGCCGAAAGTAGAGAATGCGAGCAGCGCGACGCGGGGCTCGTAGCCAAGGTTACGCGCCACCCGCGCCGCCTCGATCGTGATTTCGGCAAGGTCGACGGCCCCGGGCATCTCGGTGACCGCGGTGTCAGCGACCAGCACGGTGTGGCCCCGCGCCAGAACCATCGAAATGCCCATCACCCGGTGACCGGGCTTTGCATCGATGCAGCGCCGGACATCTTCCAACGCCACCGAGAAATTGCGCGTGACCCCGGTGACCATCGCATCGGCGTCGCCGAGCGCGACCATGCAGGCGGCGAAGTGATTACGGTCCTGGTTGACGAGCCGCTGGCAATCCCGCTGCAGAAAGCCGCGGCGCTGCAGCCGTTCATAAAGGTAGGCGGTATAGGCGGAATTGCGCGACGAAATGGCGGCGTTGATGATTTCGATATTGCCGCCAAGCTCGACCCCAAGCGCCGCCGCAGTTTCGCGCACGCGTGGTTCGCGGCCAACCAAAAAAGCCGTTCCAAGGCTTTGTTGAACGAAAATGGCGGCGGCGCGGATTACCTGCTCCTCTTCGCCCTCGGCGAAAACGACACGTCGCGGTCGCCGGCGCAGTCGTTCGAAAACGCCCTGCAGCACGCCGGCGATCGGATCGCGCCGGCTGCGCAGTTGCTGCCGATACGCTTCCATATCCGGGATCGGCCGCCGCGCGACGTTCGACTCCATTGCCGCTTTCGCGATCGCCGGTGGAATGTCGGAAATGAGCCGCGGATCGAACGGCACGGGGATGATGTAGTCGGGACCGTATTTCGGGCGCACGCCATAGGCCACGGCAACTTCGTCGGGAACGTCCTCGCGCGCGAGCGCTGCCAACGCTTGCGCGGCGGCGATCTTCATTTCCATATTGATCGCGCGCGCTCGCACGTCGAGCGCGCCGCGAAAGATGTAGGGAAAGCCGAGCACGTTATTGATCTGATTCGGATAATCGGATCGGCCCGTCGCCATGATGGCGTCAGAGCGTACCGCGGCGACCTCCTCAACCGTGATTTCTGGATCGGGATTGGCCATGGCGAAGATGATCGGCTTCGGCGCCATCGACTTCACCATCGTCTGCGTAACCGCGCCCTTCACCGATAGACCGAAAAACACGTCGGCGCCCGCCAGGGCCTCGGTCAACGTGCGCGCCTTGGTCTTGACGGCAAAGCCCGACTTCCACTGGTTCATGCCCTCGGTGCGGCCCTCATAGATGACGCCCTTGGTGTCGCAGAGGACGAGATTTTCCGAACGAAAGCCGATCGCGCGAAGAAGTTCGAGACAGGCTATGCCGGCCGCCCCGGCGCCGTTGCAAACGAGCTTGGTCGTTGCAACCTCACGTCCCGTAAGCTCCAAGGCATTGATCAGCCCGGCCGCGGCGATGATCGCGGTGCCGTGCTGATCATCGTGGAAAACCGGCACGTCGAGCAGTTCGCGCAGCCTCTGCTCGATGATGAAACATTCCGGCGCCTTGATATCTTCCAGATTGATTCCGCCCCAGCCCTTGCCGAGCAGTTTGACGCAATTGATGAACTCGTCGGGGTCCTCGGTGGAGACTTCGAGATCGATGGAATCGATATCAGCAAAACGTTTGAACAGGACCGCCTTGCCTTCCATCACCGGCTTGGCGGCCAAGGCGCCGCGATTGCCCAGGCCGAGGATGGCGGTGCCGTTGGTGATCACCGCGACGAAATTGCCCTTGGTCGTGTAGTCGTAGGCTTTACTCTCATCTTCAGCGATGGCGAGGACCGGAACCGCGACGCCTGGCGAATAGGCCAGCGAAAGATCGCGCTGCGTGGCCATCGGCTTGGTGGCGACGACTTCGAGTTTTCCCGGCCGGCCTTGGCTGTGAAATAGCAGAGCTTCCTGATCGGT
Source organism: uncultured Xanthobacteraceae bacterium (assembly GCA_955652195.1). Taxonomy (GTDB): domain Bacteria; phylum Pseudomonadota; class Alphaproteobacteria; order Rhizobiales; family Xanthobacteraceae; genus BOG-931. Next base: position 3,284 of record CATPBC010000184.1, read on the forward strand.
GAAGGTCGGACGCTGCGTGCCGCCGTTTTTGGCCGCCATCTCGATCGCCTGCCGGTGAATGAATGCGCTAAAGCAAAGCCCCAATGCAAAGCCCGAAAGCAAAGCCTCAAAGCAAAGCCCCAAAGTGAAAGCCAGATGGAACTTTAGCGAAAGCCGCGCCCCATACTCAAGGACCTCCGCCGTTGCCCTTCATGCAACCGCCGCGTCCAAGCGTCGCCGCTGGCAATCACCGTTGCGGAGGACCGGCCGCAGCCGCGGCGACGCCATGCCTCGCCGCGCAGCCAAATGCATTGAACTCGCGGGCGCGTGGGGGTAATGGCTGACTCTCACCGAGCCAGCCGCCTGCCCTGCAGTCAGCGTCATGATCAGATTTTTGTTTCGATTTATCGGCCTCTGCCTGCTTGCCACGGCGTTCGTGCTCTTCGTCTATGACGGCACGAAATCCATCGCCAACCATGACCTCCTCTACACCAAGCTGGACGATGTATGGGCGATCGTCGATCAGAACAGTCTCAACACCGTGCAGAATTGGCTGAAGCAGAGACTTTCATGGGCATGGGACCCCTATCTGCAGGGCGGCTTTGACTTGCCGGCTTGGGTCGTCGTTGGCATCGCAGCCACCCTTCTCATCCTGCTGGGACGCAAGAGGAAGCCGCTGATCGGCTACGCGCGCGACTAGGATCGCGATAAGCTCGCACGCTTGCGTCTTCGATCGCAGCGCAGAGAGGCTTTTTGGTGCGACGGCTTGTCAGGGGCTTGGTTATTCTCGCCGTTGCCGTTCTGCTCATTCCCTATGCGATCGCGCCGCTTTATCGGTTCATCGATCCGGTTTCGACGCCTATGCTGTGGCGCTGGGCCACCGGTAAGCGCGTCCAGCAAATCGTTGTTCCTCTTAATCGCATTGCACCGCCGCTGCGACTCGCGGTGATCGTCGCCGAGGACGGCAGCTTTTGCCGCAATCGTGGCGTGGACCTTGGCGCAATTCGCGAGGCGATGCAGCAATCCGATGAGATCGGCGAGGCACGCGGCGCTTCAACGATTACGCAGCAAACGGCCAAAAATTTGTTCCTATGGGAAGGCCGCAGCTTCATCCGCAAGGCACTCGAATTCCCGCTGGCGCTCTGGCTCAATCTGGTCTTGCCGAAGCGGCGCGTTCTCGAAATCTATTTAAATATCGCCCAATGGGGACCGAACGGTGAATTCGGGGCCGAAGCCGGCGCACGTTGGGCGTTTGGCAAATCTGCCCGCGATCTTAATCCATACGAGGCGGCGGAACTGGCGGCGATCCTGCCCAATCCGATTGCGCGCAGCGCCCGGATTCCAAGCGTCCTGGTGCGGCGCCTCGCCGCGCTCTATCAGCGGCGGTCGATCGAATTCAGCGGGTTGGATGCCTGCGTGCGTGGGTCTTAAGCTCTAAGGTCAAAACTCATCATTTGCGCGGCCGCGACGCTGGCTCGCGTCCTTTCAGGTTGCAGCGCGGAAATAATGAGTTTTGACCCTGGCCTAGCGGCCGCCATTCTTCTATAAGCCGCCATCCGAGCGGCAAGATCGCATAGAGGAGAACGACCATGGCCGTGCCGAAAAGAAAAACATCGCCTTCCAGGCGCGGCATGCGGCGGTCTGCCGACGCGTTGAAGGCCCCGACCTATATCGAGGACAAGGACTCGGGCGAGTTGCGCCGACCACACCACATCGATCTGAAAACCGGGATGTATCGCGGTCGGCAAGTACTGACCAAAAAATCGGAAACCTGAGTTCTATCCGTTGCGCAGCTTGTCTGCGCACGCTCGGAGCCTATACGATCCGAATTCTCCAGCGCAGGATGTCCTCTGCGCTGCCGCGCGTTCCACAAATACGACTGCGCTTGAGAGAGATGGATCATGTTTGCGCTCGGTTTCCCGCTGCTGCTCATTCCATTCGCCATCTACAACATGATCGCGTTTCTCACGCCCGGCGTGAGCTGGACATCAACCGTCACCACCGTGCACATGATGTCGGGCCAGGATTGGGTGCTGACCTGGGAGGATATTCTCCTCGCCTTCGCCATTTTCCTGCTCTGGGTCGAGCTGATCAAATCGACCCGCGCCGGCATGCGCAGCGCCATGGATCACGTTCTGGCGATGGCGCTGTTCATCGTCATGCTGGTCGAGTTTCTTCTGGTGCAACGGGCGGCGACATCGACTTTCTTCCTGCTGATGGCGATCGCCCTGGTCGACGTGTTGGCTGGTTTTATTGTTGGCATGCGCAGCGCGACGCGGCAGATCGAAGTCGAAGGCGCGGATCGCGCCTGAAACGAATTGCGCTATTCCCGGACGGGACCTTTCTCGGTGAGCCGGTCGACCTTCCGCTTCATCTCGTCGAGTTGACGCTTGAGGTCGTCGATATCGCCGGACTTGCCCAAACCTTTTTCGGCTTCCGAAGCCGCCTCGCCGCCTGCGCTCTCCCGCCGCGCAAAAGGCGCGAACATGGCGAAGGCGCGCTCGAACATTTCCATGTTCCGCCGGACCTGATCTTCCAGTGAAGTGAACGCCCCGACACCAAAGGCTTGCGCCATTTGCTGCCGGAATTTTTCCTGTTCGCGCGTCAGCGAGTCGATCGAAACTTCGAGATAGCGCGGCACCAGCATTTGCATGCTGTCGCCGTAGAACCGGATCAACTGGCGCAGGAATGCAATCGGCAGGAGGTTTTGGCCCTCCTTGTTTTCTTGTTCGAAGATGATCTGGGTCAAAACGGAACGCGTTATCTCTTCGCCGGTCTTGGCGTCGTAGACGACGAAGTCCTCGCCAGTCTTGACCATCGCAGCAAGGTCTTCGAGCGTGACATAGGTGCTCGTGCCGGTGTTATAGAGCCGCCGGTTGGCGTATTTCTTGATCGTGACAGGCTCGGCGGTCTTGGTCGCTGTTTCGGACATGAATTTTTCAAGTTTTTCGGGAAGAGCCGTTAGTTTGGGCGAGTACGTAACTATGCTGTCAAAATAGGCGGTTTCGCGCGGCGCTGCTACCCTTTTATCGGGTCACGAGGCACCCCCGGGCCGGAAACGGCGAGGCATGCGAAGGATGCGGCAGAGCTGGCGCACCTTTGCGGCTTGTGGAGGTTAGGCGGCGTCCCTATGACATATATCAAGAGCTTGCGGCCAATCCGCCTCCTTAATAGCCCCAAATACCCCGGAAGGAACATGCCATGAAAGACGATGTCGTCATTGTCAGTGCGACGCGAACGCCGGTCGGCGCATTCAATGGCGCATTCGCGTCGTTGCCGGCCCATGAACTCGGCAAGGTCGCCATCAAGGCGGCGCTGGACCGCGCCGGCGTCGAAGCGCCGCGGGTCTCGGAAGTCATCATGGGTCAGATTTTGACCGCGGGCCAAGGTCAGAACCCCGCGCGCCAAGCCTCTGTCGCGGCTGGCGTGCCGGTCGAGACGCCGGCTTGGGGGGTCAATCAGCTTTGCGGCTCGGGCCTGCGCTCTGTCGCGCTTGGCTACCAGGCAATCGTCAACGGCGATTCCGACATCGTCGTCGCCGGCGGCCAGGAATCGATGAGCGTCGCCCCACACTGCGCCCACCTGCGCGGCGGCGTCAAAATGGGCGACTTCGAGATGATCGATACGATGATCAAGGATGGCTTATGGGACGCCTTTAACGGCTATCACATGGGCAACACCGCCGAGAACGTCGCGCGGCAATGGCAGATTACCCGCCAGCAGCAGGATGCTTTCGCCGTCGCGTCGCAGAACAAAGCCGAAGCGGCGCAGAAGTCCGGCAGGTTCAAGGACGAGATCACGCCGGTGACCGTCAAGAGCCGCAAGGGCGACATCGTCGTCGACGCCGACGAATATCC
>CATPBC010000185.1 GCA_955652195.1 uncultured Xanthobacteraceae bacterium
CGGCTTGCCCTGCGCTCCTGCAGACGCGGAAATAAACGATAGACGCTCTCGGGCGTCCACGGTCCTGGACGCTCCAGCGGGACCAGCAGATTTTCATCGACGGTGAGGTTTGGAAAAATCTTGCGACCCTCCGGGACATAGCCGACGCCGAGCGCGGCGACGCGGAACGGCGGCCAGCCGGTGGTCTCGGTGCCGAATATCGAAACCCGGCCCTGGCGCGGCGGCGTCAATCCCATGAGGCTGCGCAGCGTTGTAGTCTTGCCGGCGCCGTTGCGGCCCAGCAGCGCCGTCACTTGGCCCTCGGCGGCTTGCAGGCTAACGCCGTGCAGGATGTGGCTTTTGCCGTAGAACGTGTGGAGGCCTTCCGCGGTCAGCGCTGCGGTCATTTAAAGCCTCACGCCGCCTGCCCGAGATAGGCGGTTTGCACCGCCTTGTTCGCGGCGATCTCCGGCGGCGTTCCCTCGGCGAGAAATTTGCCCTGATCGAGAACCATGATGCGGTCGGCCAGATGAAAGACCACGCGCATGTCGTGCTCGATCAGCACGATCGTCAGTTTGCCGTCCCGGTGCAGACGGCGAATGAGCTGGGTGATCTCATACGTTTCCTGGTCGCCCATGCCGGCCGTCGGCTCGTCGAGGAGCAAGAGGCGCGGCTTGAGCGCAAGCGCCATCATGATCTCGGTGGCGCGCTGATCGCCGTGCGAGAGTTCGCCGACTTGGCGGTCGGCCTTGCCGGCGAGCCCGCCCATCTCGATCAGTTCGCGTACCCGCGCCCGAATCTTGTCGTCGTCGGTTTGCGACAGCCACGCGCGCAAGCGCATGCCGGACGCGACCTCCACCGAAATGCGTAAGTTTTCGCGTACCGTTAGCTCGGGAAAGACTTCGGTCACCTGAAAAGTCCGGGCGATGCCGCACCAGACGCGCCGCGCCGGCAAGAGGTCGGTGACGTCGCGACCGTCAAAAATGATTCGGCCGGTGTTTGGTGTGAAGAAGCCGGTGATCAGATTGAAAAACGTGGTCTTGCCAGCGCCATTCGGCCCGATAATGGCGCGCAATTCGCCAGGCTCGACCGTCATGGAAATATTGTTGACGGCGACGAGGCTGCCGAAATGTTTCGATACGTTCTTGACCTGTAGGAGACTCATGACGCCACCACTGTGCGTCTTATCGCACCGAGAATGCCGCGTGGGAAGAACAGCACGACCAGCACGAAGAGGAATCCGATGAAAATCTGCCAGTTGATGGTGATGCTCGAAACGTAGTCCTGGAACACGACAAAGACTACTGCGCCCAAAAGCGGCCCCCAGAAGCTGCGCATGCCGCCCATCACCGCCATCATCACGAAATCGCCCGACTGGCTGTAATGCAAGCCCCGGGGATCGGCGAAGTTGTTCACCAGTGCGTATAGCGATCCGGCATAGGCCATGAAAAAGCAGCTGAGCGTGAAGGCGATCCAGATGTGCAGCTCGACCGGTATGCCAAGGAAGCGCGCGCGGCGCTCGTTCTCGCGGATGGCCAGCATGGTACGGCCAAATGGCGAGCGCAGGATGAACGCCATCGCCGCAACAGCGAGGGCGAAGCACACCAGCACGAAGTAATAGAACGCGACCGCATTGTTGAGAATGTCGAGGGTAGCGACGCCCAGATGCAGCGGTTGGCGATAGAACGGTCGCAAGCCGTCGTCACCACCGGTGACGGACGACCACTGGAAGGCGATGTAATAGAACACCTGGCCGAAGGCGATGGTCACCATGGCGAAATAAACGCCACGCCGGCGTACAATGAGAGCGCCCAGTACCGCGCCGGCGATCCCGCCCGCCAATGTTCCGGCGAGGATTCCGAGCGGCGTCGAAAGCGCAATGTATTTGAGAATCATGCCGCAGCCGTAGGCGCCGATGCCGAACCAGGCGGCGTGGCCGAAAGACAGCACCCCGGTAAAACCCAAAAGGAAGTTCACCGACATCGCGGCGAGGCCAAGCACGAGCACGCGCGTCCCCAGCGCAGTGTAGCCGCCCAGCAATGGCATCCAGAAGGGCGCGGCCATGAGCGCCGCCCAGATCGCGGCCAGCGCGGCAACCTTGCGGCGCGGCTCCAGTTTGAGCAGCTGCTTCACGTCAGCATGCCTTCTTCGCCGAACAAGCCGCGCGGCCGCACCAACAGCACCACCGCCATCAGTACGTACATGATTGCCTCGCTTGCCGCCGGGAAGAACACCGCGGTGACTCCCGAGGCGACACCGATCAATAGACCGCCGACCAGGGTCCCGGTGAGCGAGCCAACGCCGCCGACGATAATGGCGATGAAGCTCGGCATCAGCAGGCCGGCGCCCATGGTCGGCTCCAATCCCAATTGCCCGGCGGCGAGCACGCCCGACAACCCGGCGAGGAAGATACCGACCGCGAAGTTCAAGGATCGCAGTGCGCGCACGTTGACGCCGAGCGCCGAGACGGTTTCGAGATCAAGCGTGCCGGCCCGGATGCGAACTCCGGCGCGGGTGTAACGCAGCAGCAGGAAGAGCAGCACGATCGTCACCGCCACCACGGCCACCATGAACAGTCGGTAACTCGTGATGAAGAAGAACTGATTGCTCAAGGGCTGCGCCAAGGCGGCCGGGATGGTGAAGGGCTTGCCGTTCGCGCCCCAGATGACGCGCGTGCCGTCCTCGAGGATGAAGGCGAGGCCGAAGGTCAGCAGCAAGCTGTAGAGCGGGTCGCGGCCATAGACGCGGCTGATCAGGGTTTTCTCGACTGCCAGGCCGATAATCGCGGTGAGGAAGGGCGAAACGATCAGCGCGCCCCAGAATCCCAGATAGGGCTCGAGCGTGTAGGCGATGTAGCCGCCGACGACCAAAAAGCCGCCATGCGCGAAGTTGATGACGTTCGAGAGGTTGAGGATGAGCGATAAGCCGATCGCCATCAGCACATAGAAGGCGCCGATGATCAGGCCATTGGTGATGTTGAACAAAAGAAGCTGGGTCATCTGCGCATGCAAAAAATGGCCCCCGCCTTTCCCTCTCGGGTGAAACGGGAAAGAGGGTTAGGAGGGGGCGTTACACAATTGCTGGCGTCAGGCCGGCCACTGCAGCGTGCAACCAGTCTCACTCTCCGGCGGCGAGGTTTTGTCGCCAGGGATGACGGTGTCAACCTTGAACAAGTCCTCGGGGTCGCCGGCCGGCTTGGTCAGCGCCTCACCGACGAAGGCCGACGTCATCAGCTGATGGTCGCCGGCGCGGTAATAGCATTTATTGGGCTGCAGCTTGACTTCGGGCGGCAGCTCGAAATTGCCCAGCGCTTTGGCGAGCGTGACGCCGTCCAGCGTCTTCGCTTGGTTGGCGACCAGCGCGTAGCTCATCATCGAGGTGTAGCCGAACCAAGTGCGGGCCGTCGGCACTTTGCCGCCGCTGCGCTGACGGATGTCGGCGACGAACTTTTCGACGCCTGGCACACCCGGCTGCTTCCAGTACCACTCGAACATCCAGATGCCGACGCGCGCCTCGGGCGGCATGGCTTCCAGCGATTCGAGCTCCTGCTGCAAACCGGCGACGTGAATCTGCTTGTCGATGCCGAATTGCGCCACCTGCTTGAGGCAGTTCACCATGTCGAGGCCCTGCGGCAACACCAGGAGCACGTCGGGATTGGCGGCGCGCGCCTTGATCAGATAAGCGGAGAAATCGGTGGTGCCGAGCGGCGTCAGCTCGTTGCCGGTGACCGTGCCGCCGAACTTCTTGAGGTCGGCCTGCGCCGCTTCCTGCAACGTGTGCCCGAAGGCGTAGTCCGGGGTGATAAAGTGCCACTTCTTGCCGTATTTATTGAACAGAAGCTCGGCGACAGAGTTGGCCTCCATTTTCGTTGTGTTGCACACGCGATAAACGTTCCAATGGCAGTCCTTGCCGGTGATGCCGTCAGTGTGGCCGCCGGAAACGATGTGTAGCACTTTCTTCTCGTTCGATACTTGAGCGATGGCGAGCGCGATTCCCGAATTCACGTCGCCGATGAGGAACTGGATGCCGTCGCGCTCGATCAGCTTGCGCGCTTTCTGCACCCCGGTGCCGACGTCGTTGGCCGAGTCCTCGACCAAGAGCTCGATCGGACGGCCAAGCACGCCGCCCTTGGCGTTGATTTGCTCGACCGCGTATTTGACGCCGATCAGTTCGTTCTGCGCCACCGCGGCATAGACGCCGGTGAACGGATCGATTATGCCGACCTTGATCGTGTCGGCGGCGCGCGCCGACCAGACGAACGGGGCGGCGATTTGCGCGAGACCGGCGACGCCGCCGGCCTTGATAAGGGCACGACTGTCTACGGCGCCGAGTTTGAGGCGTTTGGTCATTTTTTCCTCCCTGGAGGGATTTTGCATGAGCGATCTTGCCTCGGCGACGTGAGGCCGACAAGTGGCTGTGACCTGCTGAGCATTTTACGGCGCCTGATAGAGCGCGCGCGCGTCGGCGGCAAATGCTTTGCGCGAGCTTGGATCGAGATAAAACATGTGGCCGCCGCGATAGAGCTTCATGGCAGCGCGTCCTTCAAAGGGTGGCAAATGATCGAGCACATAGCGTGACACCGCATAGGGCGTCACCATGTCGCTGTAGCCGTGAGCGATCACCAGCCGAAACGACGGGGTGAGCGCCAGCAGTACGCGCAGATCGTCCGCGACGCTTGGCTGTCCATGACCTTGCTCCCAATCCCATTTGCCGGAGATATCGCCGGCGAGCAGGATGTATGACATCTCGGTTTTGAAACCGAGTTCGTCGCGCGCATAGCCGACGAACGCGCCGCCATAAGCGCGCACCAGTCCATCGAGAATAGGATCGGGCCCGCGCGGCACGGGGCTTGTCGGGTAGGGATCGTCCGATACGAACGTCGCATCGTAATGGCTGACGATCTTATGGCTGCCGGCTTCGAGGTTCTTCACGTAGGCGTCGTGAATGAATCCATTCGATTGGGCAATGGCGTCGAACGGCAATCCGGTGAATTTCGCGACGCGTGCATAGAAGTTTTTGGCCGCATCGCCCTGCGGCGGCGGACCGGCGAGCGTCGTCAGATAATCGGTCAGGGCAAAATGCTCCGCCTCGGTCAGCGCCTCCTTGCTGAAGGCGCCTTTGCGCTCGAGCTCGGCCGCCGCCAGTGACGGCAGTTGCAAAGCGGCGCCGAGCGCAAAGCGATCGCCGCCGAATTGAAACGCGCCCTCAAGCGTTGGCGACAGCATCAGGATGCCTGAGGCGACGATGCCCTGGTCGCTTTGCAGCACGCGCGCGACTTTCGCCGCGCGAAAACCGCCATAGCTCTCGCCCAAGATGAATTTTGGCGAACTGGCGCGGCCGTTCTTGGCGACGTAGAGCGCGATGACTTTGGCCATGGACTCTGCGTCGCTATGGACGGACCAAAAGCCGCGGGCGCCGTCCGGCTTGGCCGCGCGGCTCCAGCCCGTGCCTATCGGATCGATCAAAACGAGGTCAGTGAACGGCAGCCAGGTGTCTGGATTATCGATCAGACGCACTTTGGAGCCGTCGTGGCCGTCGGGACCGAACTGGGCAATGCGCGGCCCAACCACCCCAAGATTGAGAAAAGCGGAAGCGGCGCCCGGCCCGCCGTTGAAAACAAAGGTCACCGGTCGCGCTGCGGCATTGGCGGATTTTGTTACGAACGCCGTGTAGAAAATCTGCGCCGAGCGCTCGCCGCTTTGGTCGTACAAGGCAAACGTGCCCGCGGTCGCGGTATAGGCGAGCTTGCCCGACGGCAGATCGATGCTGTGCTCGGTGACGGAATCGCCAGGCAGTAAAGCAAGCACCCCGGGACCGCTCGGCTCGTGGCGCTCCGACGCCCGCTGCCGCGCATCGTCGTGCGAATTGTTGCGGTCGGTATCGCGGCTGCCGCGGTCCTGCGCAACTGCGCAAGTGACGGCGCAAGTGATGGTGACGCTGATAAGCACCATGAGAAGCGAACGACAGATCGTTAACATCACTACTCCCGGACAGAATTTCAAACCAAGATTTCAAACTGGCCGGCTTCATTCCAGTTCGATCGCGCCGTCAATCTCGACCGCAAGCCCGACAGCCTCCACTGCCAGCGTCATTTTTGCCGCCAATACCTCGTGACCTTTCAGCCGGCCGCTGGCTACGGCAGCGCGAACTGCCTTTTCGATTTCACGCTGCGAGGTGATGCCGACCTTCTTGAGAAATTTGCGCACACTCACATTGAAAACGTCTTCGTTCATGATCGCCTCTCCAAAGTGCCGGAAAGATGGCCGCCGGCGCGTCACTTTAGCCGATCCGTATCCGATGCGCGGGGTGCAAACGACGCAGAGCGCCAAGGACGGTAAACAAGGCCGGTAGACAACACGATTAGGATCGGTGAAGTTCGGTCCGCACGAC
>CATPBC010000186.1 GCA_955652195.1 uncultured Xanthobacteraceae bacterium
CTTCACCGTTCTCTTTCTCGGCGGCACGTTCCTCGCCGCATTAATTGCCGGTCTTGGCGGCTTTGCTTTCGGCGTCGTCGCCGCCGCGGTCTGGCTTTATATTCTCACACCGCTGCAGACCGCGGCCTTGATCATGGGTCTCGGGCTTGTGGTGCAGGGTTATTCAGTCTGGAAGTTACGGCACGCGTTGCGCTGGCAACGGCTCGCACCCTTTATAGTTGGTGCTGTTTTCGGCGTGCCGCTCGGTGTGTTGATGCTGGCTCATGCGGATCCGCACTACCTCCGAGTTGGCGTCGGCGTCGTGCTGGTGCTGTTCAGCCTCTATGGACTGCTGCGGCCAACGATAAAGCCAATCAAAGCCGGTGCCACCGCGGGCGATGTAGGAGCGGGCTTTCTCAATGGCGTGCTTGGCGGCGCGACCGGTCTTGCCGGAATCATCGTGATAATCTGGTGCCAGTTGCGCGGCTGGGCCAAAGATGAACAGCGCGCCGTGTTTCAGCCGTTGGGAGTTGCCACTTTCGCGATGAGTGCCGTTTGGCTGGGCGGCCAAGGCTCGATCTCACGCGAAGTCATATGGCTGTTTGTCATCGCACTACCCGCGCTGCTCGTCGGCACCTGGCTGGGCCTGAAGTTCTATGGCTGGCTTGATGAAGCGCAGTTCCGCAAGCTTGTGTTCATTCTCCTATTCGCATCCGGCGCCGTGCTGTTGTTTCGATAGAGGAAAAATCTGGCCGATCCGATCGTTACGTTGCAAACATGCCATCAAGCCTGCCCTGCCGTACCATTTGTTGGCAGTAGGCATAGAGCGCATCGCAACATCCACTCGGCAGCATTCAGCGCGTGATCGTCCTTGTAGCCGAGATGACGAAAGCCTTCTGCGACAGCTTGCAGGCCGGGCCCTTCGGGTTGTCGATACAAGGTATTATCGGTGTCCGCGCCGTTGACGATCTTGCCCAGCAAGACAAGCGCGGGGTTGTCGGTCAGCTTGTATTTTTTCAAGATCGCCTCGAATGAGCATTCCTTGCCGTGATGGCCTAACTCGACGTTTTTGACATCGTATGGAATGGCATCGAGTCGCTTTGCTTCGTCCATCACTTTGTCCGGCGCGACGAAAACGAACTCCGCATCCTTATCGACGAAGTTTTTGACGAGCCACGGGCACGCGACCCTATCGACCTTGACGTGTTCGCGGGTGATCCATTTCATCTGCGTTTCCTCCCTTACCAGCAGCGCCGAGGTCGTCGACCAATTAGTTTCGACAAACGCACGGCGTGATATTTTCAATCCGATACCGCTCCACCGCTTCATCCGCGGCGAATGCCAGGCCGATACTCACTGATGGCACTGCCCAAACGAACGAAGGCGCTGACCAGGCAAACTGTTTGCGGAACTCGAGATCGGGTGCGTTCTCGCTCAGTCGCATGAAGACGATGTCGAAATACCCTTTCGAGTTCTCCGTGCATGCCGACGCATCGACTGACACCACCGCGCTCCATGTGCGCTCAAGCGTAGGCGGCATCATGGCTGAAAATTCCACCTCATTGAGCGTCAAGGCCGGTCGGCAGAGATTCTGGCCAATGCTCTGCGTGACGGCAGCCAGACCGACGATCGCGGCGACAAGTGCCGATGTGCAAGCCCGCATCATGATCGTTTGTCCTCCGCAAGACAGCAAGGCTGCCCATTTCAAGACTTGGTTGCCGCCGCCAGTGTCAGAGCCTGCGGCCTCTGCCAAAGGCCGGCGCGGAACGCGATCGCGAGGCTTGCGCCATAAACGATCAAGCCCGAAGCGGCGACCACAGCGAGGCCGCCAAGCGCTGTGCTTGTGAGATGCACGACAATCCAGCCGCCGACCGCGACGACGGCGGCGCGGCCGGTGATACCGACGATCGGCCACAGCGGGCGTCCAGCGGCCTGGAACGAGGACGCCAATGTCAGACCCAAGCCGAGGAACGGGTAGGCGCCGCCGGTGATCAAGAGATAGCCCGCCGCCAGAACATGAATGTCCGATGCGTTCGTGAACAAGCTCGTCCAAATGTCAGGGAGCGTCGCGCCGAACAGTCCGATGCATCCGGTAATGCCCGCCGCAAGCGCAGCCGCGGTCCATGCGATACGCGCGGCGCGCGCGGCTTTCCCCGCGCCGATATTCGTGCCGACCATTGCCAGTACCCCCGCGCCCAGACCGAACGCCAGGGGATAAAGCAGATATTCAAGGCGTACGGCGACGCCGAAGCCGGCGAGTTGCGCCGCGCCCAAGGCGCCGACGAAGCTGGTTAGCAAGGCAAGCGCCAGGTTGTTGAGGATGGGTTGCAGTGACATCGGCGCACCGACGCGCAGGATCTCGACGAACAGCCGCTTGTCGAGACGCATGCCGCGCAGCGTGGGCCTGATCGCAGTTCGCCCAGAGGCGATATACCAGGCGAGGATCGCGCTCGACGCCGTAAACGATGCGACGGTCGCAATGCCTGCGCCGGTGATGCCAAGCGGTGGCACCGGACCAATGCCAAACATGAGCACCGGCACCAGAATGACGTGCAGGGCCTCGGCGACGATGTAGACCACTGCCAGTACAATCGCTTGACCGGCGCCGCGCACGGCACTCGTCAAGGTGCTGAGCAGCCAATAGGCAAAGGCGCCGGCAAAGATCGCATTCGAGTATTCAAGAGCGGCGGCCTGCGTACTGCGGGTGCCGCCCATCAAGCCATAAATGACTGGACCGCCGATCAGCAGAACCGCCGCGAAGATGACGGCCATTCCGGCGCCGACAATGACGCCGTGAACGACAAGCGCGGATGCGTCGTCATGGCGGCCGGCGCCGATGGCGCGTGCGATCGCGGATGCGATCGCTCCGCCCATGCTGGAATTCGCCATCTGCTGCATCAGCATGATCAGCGGAAAAACGAGCGACAGTCCGGCCAGCGCATCAGACCCCATCTGCCCGACGAAATGCGCATCGACCGTCGCGGTGACGGCAATGAGCACGACGTTCACGACGACGTTGGGCGCCGCAAGGCGCAGCAGCGTCGAGATGATCGGTCCTTCAAGCAGAAGACGTGTCCGCGCAGGCACCGGCTTCGCTGCGGATTTCGTTGTTATTGGCTGAGTGATTAAGACGCTTCCGTTGCTCATGGCACTCCTGCCCCTTTAGGGACGGGAGCAGCGCTTGGACGAAGCGTCTTGGGAAAACCGGGCGGCTGCGAAAGGCCCGATTGGTTGCGAACTAGCTAATTTTCCGGTCCGCCGGCAAAGCATGATTTCTCGGGCTTGCCTGAAAAGTTCTAATGACAGCGCCAATACCGCATAGATTCTGACGGGTTGGGGATGCTATTCTGCTTGAGTTTTTCTCATGATCAGACTTCATGACCAGACAATGCCGCGCCGCTTGCCCCAGCTCAATGCGCTCAAGGCCTTCGAGGCCGCTGCCCGGCACGTCAGCTTCACGCACGCCGCCGCGGAGCTTTGCGTCACGCAAGGCGCGGTGAGCCATCAGGTAAAGGCGCTGGAGTCGGAGCTCGGCATCAAGCTGTTCAATCGCGAGCGGCAGCGGCTCATCATCACCGAAGCCGGCCGCGATTATTTGGCCGCGGTGCGCGACGCGTTTGATCGCATCGCCATGGCGACCGAGCGCCTCGCGCAGCGCCAAAGTTCCGGAATGCTGACGGTAAGCACCTCGCCGGATTTTGCCGCCAAGTGGCTGGTCCATCGGCTGGGCAGGTTCGCCGAGGCTCATCCCGAAATCGATCTGCGGATATCGGCGACGATGCACCATGTCGATTTCGCGCGCGAAGATGTGGACATCGCGGTTCGCCACGGCGATGGTCATTGGCCAGGACTGCACGTAACGCGCTTATGCCCCGAACATCTCTTTGCAGTATGTAGCCCAAAGCTTGCCATCGGCCTGCGGCGGCCGAACGATTTGCTCAATCTGCCGCTGCTTCATCTTGATGATCGCTCGGCCTGGCACGCGTGGTTCGAC
>CATPBC010000187.1 GCA_955652195.1 uncultured Xanthobacteraceae bacterium
AATGACGATTGCGCATATCACCAACAGCACAAAGGTGGCACGCCAGCCGAACCAAATCTGCAACCCGCCGCCGATCACCGGCGCGATAATCGGCGCCACGCCGGTGATCGCGCCCATCAGCGACAATTCGCGGCCGGCGCGCACGCCGGAATAAATGTCGCGCACCACCGCGCGCGCCAGGACGATCGCGCCCGCTCCGCCTACCGCTTGGAGAAAGCGCAACGCGATCAATCCGCCGATCGACTGCGCGGCGGCGCAGCCGACGGTGGCGACCGCATAGAGCACCAGCGCCGCCAGGAGCACCGGCCGACGGCCGAGCCGATCGGAAACCGGTCCGTAGAAAATCTGCCCGGCGGCAAAGCCGAACAGATAACTGGAAATCGTCAGCTGCACGTCGAGCGTCGGCGCATGCAGCGTGCGGCCGATGTCCGGCAGCGACGGCAGATACATGTCCATCGATAGCGGCCCGAGCGCGGTCAGAAACGACAGCAGCAAAGTCAGCGCGAACGTGCCGGGACGGAGCATCGGGCAAAAATCCGGATAATGCGCGCGAAAGCGGCCGCGTTCGGTTCAGCGCGCGCGCAGCGGCTTTATCTGCAACTCCGCCGCCAATTTGTCGAGTTGAACAAGGAGCGGCGCCGGAACCGGGACGCCGTCGCGGGCCCGCTCGTCGCGGCAGGCGGCGCGGCGGTCGCCCGGCAGGCGGATCGCATCGACGCCAGGCAGCCGCCGCGAATGGCGCAGATCGCGGACGTGACGATCGACTTCGGCAGTGAAAGCTTGCAACGGCACAAACCGCGCGATGTCGATTGCGGCGATGAAGTGTCCGGTATTGGTCTCGCTCTTGTCATCGGCATTGAAATCGATGACGTCGCGGCCAAAGGCGGCGCTGTTGAGCACGCCGGCGATCAGTCCGATCATCAGCGCCAATCCACTGCCTTTGTACTCGCCCATCGGCAACAGCAGCCCGGCGGCCGATTTGGCCGGATCGGTGATCGGCGCGCCGCTCGCGGCATCGACGAACCAGCCCTCCGGCATGGTGAGTCCGCGCAGTGCATATTTCTTCACCGTGCCATAGGCGACGATCGAGGTCGCCATATCGAACACCAGCGGCTTATCGCCGGTCGGCACGCCGATCGCCAGCGGATTGGTGCCGAGCAGAAGATCGGCGCCGCCCCACGTCGCCATGTGGTTGGCATTGGCGACCGCGGCATACAGCGCGATCATGCCCTGCGCTGCCGGCATTTCCGCGTAAAGCCCGGCCGGCCCGGCGTGATTGGAACGCCGCACGCCGACCCAGCTGGCGCCGCTCTCGCGGGCAATGGCAATCGCTTCGTCGGCCGCGCGCGACATCACCAGATGGCCCATGCCGTTGTCGCCATCGACGATCGCCGTCGCCGGCGCGGTGCGCGACACCGTGATGTTCGGCTGCTTGTTGAAGCCGTCGGCTTTCAGCCGCCGCACATATTGCGGCAGGCGGAAGATGCCGTGACCGTCGGCGCCGGTGAGATCGGCTTGCGTCATCAGCTCGGCGCAGCGCGCCGCGTCGGCGTCCGGCAACCCAGCCGCCGCGAGCGCATCGGCGATCATCGCATAGGTGGCGCGCCATGGGACGCTGAATGGCACGCGCGCGAGTTCGGCGCTGGTCATGATCTACTTCGCTGCCGCTGGCTGGCGCTGTTTGTTGAGGATTGCCGCGGCATGGCCACTCAGGATCATGTCACGATCGGCTGGCGCGATATCGAGCGCGCGCACGTGCCGGACGCAATCCATCATGCCCATGTCGTAGGGATAATCGCTGCCGAGAAACACGCGCGCGGCGCCGGCCGAAGCGATCAAGAATTCCAGCGACGCCTTGGAATGCAGGATGGTGTCGTAAAGGAAACGGTCGAGATATTGCGCCGGCGAATGCTGCAGATGCACTTTCGGCTCCGGCCGCACCTGCCAGCCATGCACCCAGCGCCCGCCCTGATAGGGAATAAAGCCGCCGCCATGCACCATGACGAAATTGAGCTTGGGATGCCGCGCCAGCACGCCGCCAAAGATCAGGCACGCCGCCGCAATGGTGGTGTCGAGCGGATTGCCAATCAGATTGGTCAGATAATAGGAGCGGAGCCGATCGGCGCCGGCGACATTGCCGGGATGGATCATCATCCAGGCGTCGAGCTCGGCCGCGGTCACCCATAACGGCTCGAAGCTCGGATCGTCGAGATTTTTGCCTTCGACATTAGAGCCGATCATCGCGCCGTGCAGGCCGAGCTTGGTCATGGCGCGGCGCAATTCGTCGGCGGCTTGTCGCGGCGCCTGCATCGGCAAAGTGGCGATGCCGGCTAAGCGGTCCGGATGCTCCTTCACGAGCCGCGCTATCTCGTCGTTCTGGATTGCCGCCGCGGCGGCGGTGATGGCGGGATCTTGATTGTACAGCCAAGTTTGCGGCGTGGCGGAGAGCACATGCATGTCGACCTCGGCCGCCGCCATGTCAGCGAACCGGCGCGCCATGTCATGGCCGCCGCGCGGGAACGGCCGGTAGCGCACGCCGGCGACTTCGAGCGTGGCGTTGTTGGCATCGATCGGCGTGAGGTTTAGCCCGAGCCGCGGAATTTCCTTTTGCAGGAGTTTGATCGTGGCATCGGCCAGCACATGGGTATGGGTATCGATAGTCCGCGTCATTGTTTTTTCCTCGGAATGGCGCGGCGTGTTGTGCGCATATCTCGTCGAGCCATGCAATATAGGCTCACGGCACTGCGCGGCGCGTCGCCGACAACGGTCTTTCTAAACGAATGTTTCGGCTATAAAGGACGGCCCGAAATCAAGAGCACCTGCGGTAGCAACGATGGACGCCACAGCGGATACCTCAACCACAAGCCGACCAGCAGAGCATCGCGGCCGCGTCGAAGACGACGCGCTGGTTCGCGGCCTCGGCCGTTACATCGCCGATGCGCCGCTGCCGAACCAGGCTTTCGCCTTTTTCGTGCGTTCGCCGCACGCTTTTGCCCGCATCGCCAGCATCGATAGTTCGGCGGCGGCGAACACGCCGGGCGTCATTGCCATTCTCACCGCGCAAGACATGGAGGGCGTCGGCAATATTGCGCGGCACCCGCCAGTGCCGGGCCGCGGCGGCGCCAAGCTCGTCCTGTCGCACCGTCCGGCGCTCGCCCGCGACCGCGTCATGCATATCGGCGAGGCGGTAGCGATGGTGATCGCCGAGACCGCGCTTGCCGCGCAAGATGCCGGCGAATTTGTCGATATCGAATATGAGC
>CATPBC010000188.1 GCA_955652195.1 uncultured Xanthobacteraceae bacterium
CATCCCGGCGAGCAGCGCGAGATCGCGCTCCGTCAACCGACGCCCCTTGGCGAACAGGGCGTCGCCGCGCCGGAAGTCGAGGCCTTGCGGGCGGATATGGCGGCCTTTGCTTGCCGGTTTCAATACGGCGACGGCGTCACCCTCGCGCTCGGTTATTTCCTGGACAACGACGGCGTCGGCGCCAGCCGGCATCACCCCGCCGGTGAAAATGCGCGCCGCCTCGCCCGCGCCAACCGTAGCCGTGAACGGCCGCCCGGCCGCAACTTCACCGATGACCCGCAGCCGCACTGGCGCACTCGCGACATCCGATGCGCGCACCGCGTAACCGTCCATCGCCGACAGGTCGGCCGGCGGTTGCGTCCGCAATGCTTTGAGTTCGGCGGCGAGCACGCGCCCCAGCGCGTCGTCGAGCGGCACCGTCTCCGGCGGCAGCGGCCCGGCATGCGTCAACACGTGATCAAGCGCCTCGGCCACCGAGATCAGCGCCACCGCATCACTCCCGCAAACGATAATGGCCGGAGCGGCCGCCGCGCTTTTCGATGAGCCGGATGCCCTCGATGCGCATGCCGCGTTCGACCGCTTTCACCATGTCATAGATGGTGAGGCAGGCGACCGATACTGCGGTAAGGGCCTCCATCTCGACGCCGGTCTTGCCTGCCACCTTGACGCGCGCCCGCGCCACGATCCCCGGCAGATCGGCGTCGGGCGTGAGCTCGACTTCGATTTGCGTGATCGGCAGCGGATGGCACAGCGGAATGAGTTCATGGGTGCGCTTGGCCGCCTGGATGCCGGCGATCCGGGCGGCGCCCAACACGTCGCCTTTTTTGGCGTTGCCCTTACGCACGATCACGAGCGTCTTCGGCCGCATGATGACGCGGCCTTCGGCGACGGCGACCCGCTCGGTTGCGGGCTTGGCCGAGACGTCGACCATGCGGGCTTCACCGCGGCTGCTAAGATGACTGAGTTTCTTGTTCCGCCGCGGCACGATTTTCACCGCCTCAGTTCACTGGGCGAGCGCAGCGCGGCGCGCAAGCAGCGCACGCGTCGCCGCCGCCACATCAGTCTGCCGCATCAGGCTTTCGCCGACGAGAAAAGCGCAAATCCCGATCTTGGCGAGGCTCGCCAGGTCGCTCGGCGTGAATATTCCGCTTTCGCCGATGACTATACGATCCGGCGGCACCAGCCGCGCCAGCCGCTCGCTGGTGGCGAGCGTGGTCTGGAATGTCTTGAGATCGCGATTATTGATGCCGATCAGCTTGGATTTGAGCCGCAACGCGCGTTCGAGCTCGGCTTCGTCGTGAACTTCGACAAGGACATCCATGCCGAGCGCCAGCGCGGCAGTTTCGAGCTCGGCGGCGCAGGAATCGTCCACCGCCGCCATGATGATCAGGATGCAATCGGCGCCATAGGCGCGCGCTTCCGTCACCTGATAGGGCTCGTACATAAAGTCTTTGCGCAATACCGGCAGCGCACAGGCCGCGCGCGCTTGGCGCAGATGATCGAGCGCGCCGGCAAAGGACGGCGTATCGGTCAGCACCGAAAGGCACGTCGCGCCGCCGGCCGCATAGGCTGCCGCTAAAGCGGCAGGATCGAAGTCTTCGCGGATCAGTCCCCGTGAAGGGCTTGCCTTTTTGATCTCGGCAACGAGCGCATAAGCACCGGCCGCAAGCCGCCGCGCGATGGCTTCCGCAAAACCGCGCGGAGCATCGGCCGCCTTGGCCTCTCGCTCGATTGTCGCAAGAGGGCGCGCGCGCTTTGCCGCGGCAATTTCCTCGCGCTTATAGGCAGCGATTTTTTGCAAAATGTCAGCCATCGTTCGAAACCGCGATAAGACGGTGGAGCCGGCCTTCGGCTTCGCCGGAATCGACCGAATGGGTGGCGAGATCAAAGCCCGCCTTGAGATCCTTCGCCTTACCGGCAACGACGAGCGCGGCGGCGGCGTTCAACAGCGCCACCTCACGCAACGGCGTCTTCTTGCCTTCCAACACTTCTTCCACGGCTTCGGCATTTGTGGCCGCATCGCCGCCGCGCAAGGCTTCCGGCTTGATCTTAGGCAACCCGACGTCGTCCGGCGAAATCTCGAAATGGCGGATGACGCCGTTTTCGAGCGCGGTGACGCTGGTCGGGCCGGAGGTGGTGATCTCGTCGAGCCCGTCCGAACCGTGCACGACCCAAACACATTCGGCGCCCAGATTTTTGAGCACCTGCGCCAGCGGCTCGGTCCAGTGCTTTGAGAACACGCCGATCATCTGGCGGCGCACGCCGGCCGGATTGGACAGCGGGCCAAGCAGGTTGAAGATCGTGCGCGTGCCGAGCTCGACGCGCGTCGCCGCGACATTCTTCATCGCTGGATGATGCGCCGGTGCGAACATGAACCCGATGCCGGCTTCGCGGATGCAAAGCCCGATTTGCTCGGGGGTGAGATCGATAATGACGCCAAGCGCGGCAAGCACGTCGGCGGCGCCGGAACGCGACGACAAGGCGCGATTGCCGTGCTTGGCCACCGGGACGCCGGCGCCGGCAACGATGAGCGCAGCGCAGGTCGAAATATTGAAGGAGCCCGAGGCGTCGCCGCCGGTGCCGACGACGTCAATCGCGTCCGGCGGCGCCTTCACCCGCAGCATCTTTGCGCGCATGACGCTGACTGCGCCGGTAATCTCTTCGACGCTTTCGCCGCGCACGCGCAGCGCCATGAGGAGCCCGCCCATTTGCGACGGCGTCGCCTCGCCCGACATCATCTGCTCGAAGGCGGCAGCGGCTTCCTCGCGTGCGAGCGCGGCGCCGGTTGCGACTTTGGCGATCAGCGACCGAAATTCGATGCTCACAGCGCGGTCCTCGAATGAGCCGCGCCTGCACCTCGCGCGCGAACATTCGCCGCACCGCGCCGTGCGTTCGCGCTATTCCATGCTTGCGCGATTTCGAGGAAGTTTTTCAGGAGCAAATGGCCGTGCTCGGACGCGATGCTTTCGGGATGAAACTGCACGCCGTGCACCGGCAAGGCGCTATGCGCGAGACCCATGATGAGACCATCCTCGGTTTCGGCGGTCACGTTGAGGTCGCGCGGGAGACTGTCGCGTTCGACCACCAGCGAATGATACCGCGTCGCCGAAAACGGCGCATTGATGCCGCGAAAAACGCCGGCGCCGCGGTGCTTGATTTCCGACAACTTGCCATGAACGGGCACCGGCGCCCGCACGACCTTGCCGCCGAATGCTTGGCCGATCGCCTGATGGCCGAGACAGACGCCAAGGATCGGGATACGCGGCGATGCCGTTGCAATCAGATCAAGGCAAATGCCGGCCTCGTTCGGCGTGCACGGCCCTGGTGACAGCACGATAGCGTCGGGCTCGGCCGCGATGACGGTTTTGCTCGTCACCTTGTCGTTGCGATGCACGTCGACCTCGGCCCCGAGCTCACCGAAATAGTGCACGAGGTTGAAGGCAAAACTGTCGTAATTATCGATGAGAACGATCATGAACGCTCGTATAGCACTGCCGGTGCTAGAAACGCGAGCGGAGAGGGGTCAAGTAGCTGCGAGGCGCTTTGTCTTCGTAAACCAGCCACGTCTCAGCACCAGTTTGACATATGTCAATTGTATACTTAAGTTGACATACATGGAAAAAACACAAGTCTATCTGCGTAAAGAAGAGCTTGTGGCGTTACGCAAGGCTGCGGCGCGAACCGGCCGAAGCATGGCGGAACTGATCCGTGATGCTATTCGCAAGGTCGTGCTCAAAACCTCTGCTGCCGGTCCGGTCGCTATCTGGGACGGCAAACCGAAGCGCACATCGATCGAGCACGACAGCGTGCACGACGAGCTCTGATGCGACAGGGCGAGCTGGTCTTCGTTGATAGCGGTGCCTGGATCGCCCTTGCGCTATCGCGAGACCCATTTCACGGCCGCGCGCGGGAGCAATGGGATTTGTTGCAAGGCGCGGGTGCCAAACTTCACACGTCCGTCCCAGTTGCGATTGAGACATTCACGTTTCTTGATCGCAATGCCAATCGCGATGTAGCCCTGGCCTGGAAAGACGCAATCTATAAGGGCGGCAACGTCAAAACTCTTCCTTGCGAGCTGAGGGATTTAGAACAGGCTTGGAGTTACTTTCGACGGCACGATCTGCATAAACTCTCGGCCGTCGATGCAACCAGCTTCGCAATCATGAAGCGCGCGCAAATTCGGCTTGCATACTCGTTCGATCATCACTTCGCCGTCGTTGGATTCAGGCTCGTCACATGACAGCGATGAAGCGGAGTTTTCTTACGTGCTACTCCGCCGCAGCGCCGGACAGTTTGGCCATCGCAATCCATTTCGGCAGTTCGGCGACGAGGAAGTCGGCGTAATCGGCCGGCGTGCCAAACATCGCTTGCGCTTCGAGCGTCTTGAGCCTGGCCTGGGTCGCCGGTGCAGCGAGCGCGGCATTGGTCGCACGGTTGAGCTTCTCGACGATTCCCTTCGGCGTGCCCGCCGGCGCGACGATGCCGGTCCAGGAACTGGCGATGAAACCCGGCACGCCATTTTCCGCCATTGTCGGCACATCGGGAAGATCGGGGAGCCGCTTGGGCGAGGGCGTTCCAAGCGGCCGCAGCGCGCCGCCGTGCAAATGCGGCAGCAGAATCGAGCTGGTCTCGATTGCGACATCGACTTGCCCGCCCATCAGATCGGTCAGCACATTGGCGCCGCCGCGATAGGTGACGAGGACCACGTCGATATTAGTGAGGTGCTTAAACCACGCCGCCAGCATCTGCGGTGGCGCGCCGTTGGGGACGCCGAAATTGAGCTTGCCCGGATGCGCCTTGGCATAGGCAATCAGTTCGCCAACGCTTCCGACCGGCGCCTTGGGGCCCGCTACCATGACGTAAGGCACCTCGGCGACCATGGCGACCGGCACGAAGCTTTTTGGATCGTACTCGACGTCGCGATAAAGCGTCGGGCCGATGGCAAGCGTTGCCGCGCTGCCGAGAAGGAGCGTGTAGCCGTCCGGCTCCGCGGTCGCGGCGATCTTGCCGGCGAGCGTCGAGCCGGCGCCGGGCCGGTTGTCGACATAGATTTGCTGACCAAGCACATCTGAAACCGCTTGGCTGATCAGCCGGCCCATGACATCGGTCGGGCCGCCGGGTGGGAACGGCACGATCAGACGGATCGGGCGGGCGGGATAAGCGTCTTCGGCGGCAGCGCCCGGCGCGCATGCCAAAGCCGCGATCGCAGCAAGCAGCAAAAGTCGCGCTACCGCCAAGCAACTCCTCACGACCAGCTACTTACGACTGTGTCCACCATCGCAAACACATCTCATCGCGGACAAGCCGCCCGATGATGCGCCAAACGCAGGTGCTGCGAAAGATGGTCGAAACAATCGCCCCATCGTTCGCGCGATGGGGCTTTTGGCGACGAACGCGTTTCGTGTGGCGGATTTACTTAGCGGGTAGGATCGGCATTGGCGATGCGCTCGGCCGAAATGACACGAACGTCACGCGGCTGAGCTAACGGAATGCGTCCATCGCGCGTGCACGCTGCATCGAAATAGGGCCACGCCTTCTCGCCGCAATCAACGCCAAGCGGGCGGATGTCGGCGCGATCCCCTTTGGCGCCTGCGAGTGGCGCAACCGCGCCAACCTGCGGCGATAAACTCGGGAAAGCCACAAAAAGAGCCGCCGCGATCGTGGCGACGGCGATGGCATAAGCGGTATTGATCATGACACCTGATCCCTGGCTTTAGCCCGCTTTGAACCGCCATGCGGTCTGGGGCTTGCTTGCTTTGCGAATGTTGCGAATTTGTACTTTCGACAGAAAAATTTCGTTGATAAGAGTCACAAAACCGACGAATCCCTTAAGTCGCTGACAATGCGTGCTCTTTTAGGCCGCAACCGTCGTCAGCGGGCCGATTTACCGCCCTGGACCGTGCTTTGAGGCAGCAGCGCCGAGCTCTGCATTACGCGACCGCTTGCGATCATTTGGGCACGCGGGCTAGATCGCGCCCATGACCGGCCCCACCTCGCCAACCGGCCAGCGTATTGCGCTATTTGCCGGATCGTTCGATCCAATCACCAACGGCCATGTCGATGTGGTCGGTAAGGCGGTGCATCTTGCCGATCGGCTGGTGATTGCGGTCGGCGTTCATCCCGGCAAGACGCCGTTATTCTCGGCCGACGACAGGCTGGCGATGATTGCTGAAGCCTGCGCGCCGCTGGCGCGCGCCGCCGGCTGCGAATTGTCCTGCATTACATTCGCCGAACTCGTGGTCGACGCGGCGCGGCGCGCCGGCGCAACGATGCTCGTCCGCGGGGTGCGCGATGCGACCGACTTCGATTACGAAATGCAGATGGCCGGCATGAACGCGGTGATGGCGCCGCAAATACAAACGGTGTTTTTGCCTGCAGCTTCAGCGGTCCGCCCAATCACGGCCACTTTGGTCCGGCAGATTGCCAGCATGGGTGGCGACGTTTCGGGCTTTGTGCCGGCGCCAGTCGCGGCGCGGCTGAAGAAAAAGTTCGTCAAGATCTAACCTCACCAATCCAACCTCAGGAATCAGGGCCTCACCGCCGGGAGATGACATGACCCGTGTTCTTGCCGTACTGTTCGCCATCATGTGTGCCGCTTCAGCCTCCGCTCAGCCTTTGCCGGCCGGGCTCGATCCGCAAAACAC
>CATPBC010000189.1 GCA_955652195.1 uncultured Xanthobacteraceae bacterium
CGATGTCCAATAGTGGCGCTGCGCGGAAGTTGGCTGGGCGCCTGCGAGCAAGACATAGCGTCGCGCTTCGCTGCGGCGGGCGACTGCGAACGTCGCCAGGCACGAGATTGCTTTCGTGAAAAATTGGCGACCCCGGCA
This sequence comes from uncultured Xanthobacteraceae bacterium, assembly GCA_955652195.1. Lineage (GTDB taxonomy): Bacteria > Pseudomonadota > Alphaproteobacteria > Rhizobiales > Xanthobacteraceae > BOG-931. Next base: position 139 of record CATPBC010000189.1, read on the forward strand.
GGATTCGAACCTGCGACCTTCAGCTTAGAAGGCTGTTGCTCTATCCCCTGAGCTACGGGGCCCCAATCGCGGTGCCAATTTAGTGGCACCGATTTTATATAGAATCGAAGTCCAAAACGCCCAGTAAATTGCTTGTCCAGTTGTTTAGCCGGTCGGCGGAACCGCCACCGAAATGCCTCCCGGCGAGGCGTTTCCGGCTGCTTCCCCCCTATGGGCGATTTTACTATTGTCGGCGCCGCTTAGAGGGGTCACCACGCTGTCGCTGCACAAGGCGGGCTCCGGTTTCCCGCCACCATCACGCGCAAGCGCTAACCGATCGCAGTGCTACCGGCATGAGCACGACCAGCAGCTGGACGTCGCGGTCGTACTGGCCCGCTAAGGGCTTTACCGCGCTATTCGATTACGCCGCCGGATCGAGCCGGGGCGCGGCACTCGCGCTCGTTCTGGTCTCGCTGATCGCGTTTCTGCCTGGGCTCTTTCAAATACCGCCGGTCGATCGCGACGAAGCCTATTTTGCCCAAGCGACCAAGCAGATGATCGAGACCGGCGACTATGTCGACATCCGCTACCAGGACGACGTGCGCTACCGCAAACCGGTCGGTATCTATTGGCTGCAGGCAGCCGTCGTAAACACTGCGGACGCGCTCGGCTTTCCCAAGGCGCGCACCACCATATGGCTCTATCGCCTGCCGTCCCTGATCGGAGCGATCGGCGCGGTGCTGGCGACTTATTGGTGCGCGCTCGCCTTTGTCAGCCGGCGCGGTGCGGTGCTCGCCGCGCTGATGATGATGTCGTCGGCGATCGTCGGCGTCGAAGCCCGTCTCGCCAAAACCGACGCCGTCCTGTTGTTCACGGTCGTCACTGCGATGGCGGTGATGGCGCGCGTTTACCTCGCGCCGCGGCGCGGCGATCCGCAGCCTGGATTGGGCCAGCTTGCGGTTTTCTGGACGGCGCTCGCGCTCGGCATTCTGATCAAGGGACCGCTTATTCTGATGGTCGTGGGATTGGCCGCGGTGACATTGGTTATCATCGACCGCTCGGCGCGTTGGCTGTTGGCGCTGCGGCCGCTTCCGGGCCTTTTATGGCTTTTGCTCCTCGTTCTACCCTGGTTCATCGCGATCTATGCGCGTGTCGGTAGCCAATTCCTGATCGGTTCGGTCGGCGAAGATATGCTCGCCAAGGTGGCGAGCCCGCAAGAAACCCACGGTGCGCCGCCCGGCCTCTACGTAATTTTATTTTTTGTAACATTCTTTCCCGCGTCGATCCTGGCCGGGCTCGCGGCGCCCGCGGTCTGGGCAGTGCGGCGAGAAGCGGCCGCACGCTTTCTTTTGGCCTGGCTGGTGCCATCGTGGATCGTGTTCGAAGCAATTATCACCAAGCTGCCGCACTACGTGCTGCCGCTCTATCCGGCGATCGCGATCCTGACCGCGGGCGCAGTCGAGTCCCGCGTGTTGTCGCATCGGCCATGGCTTGTCCGCGGCGTCATGTGGTGGTTCCTGGTCCCGGTGATCGTCAGCATCATCGCCATAATCGCTGCGATCGTCATCGAACGCGATCTGGCGCTGCTGGCCTGGCCGTTCTTTGCCGGCGCCGTCGTCTGCGGCCTCTTCGCCTGGCAATTGTATAACGAGGAAGGCGCCGAACGCGCGTTCACGCGCGCAGTGGAAGGAGCCGTCCTGATGGCGATCGGTATATACGCGATCGTTGTCCCTTCGCTTGAGCCGGTCTTTCCCAGCGTCGCTCTCGCCGAAGTGTTGCGCGAGGCGCCGTGTTCAAGTCCTGTCGCGGCCAGCGCCGGCTACGAAGAGCCAAGCCTGGTATTTCTCGCCGGTACCAAGACGCACTTCACCGATGCCGCTGGCGCCGCCGATTTTCTGCTCGCCGGCAGCTGCCGTTTTGCTTTCGTCGAAGCGCGCCAGCAACGCGCCTTCGCCTTGCGCGCGGAGGCGATCGGCTTGCGCTACGATCGCGGCCCGCTGGTTGACGGCTATGACATCAGCACCGGCAAGCCGGTTTCGATTGCGGTGTTCGAAACGAGCGCGCCGTGAACGCACCGAATCCGCGTTTGGAAAATATGAATGTGACGCCGGTCGGGGACGGGATGGGCCTACAAGCAGCGGTGCAGTGGCTGGCGCGCAATCTCGCGACAAATACGGCCCTGTGGTGTCGCGCGCTGGTGCGGCCGGCGCCATCAATCACGATTGGACGATCGCCCGGCACGATCGTCTGGAGCGTCGCCCTGATCGTTGCCGCAATAGCTGCGATGTTTCTCCTCGATACTGCGGCGCTCGATTGGGTGCGCCGCGAGCCGCATTGGTTTAGAGCCGCGTTTGAGAAGCTCACCGATCTCGGCTTGTCCGGCTGGTTCTTGTTTCCATGCGGCTTCATCCTGCTGTTCTTGGCGGCGGTGACCTCGAACAAGCTGACCAGGCTTGCGCAAGGCGTGCTTGCTGCACTTGCCGCACGGTTCGGCTTTTTATTTCTCGCGGTCGCCTTGCCGGGATTGTTCGTTTCGATTGCCAAGCGGTTGATCGGCCGCGCCCGCCCATACGTCGGCGGTCACGAGGATCCGTTTGCCTACGTGCTGTTCGGCTGGCGGCCCGAATTCGCCAGCATGCCGTCCGGCCATGCCACAACCGCGGTCGCTGCCGCGATCGCGATCGGGGCGATGTGGCCGCGCACGCGTATTGTGATGTGGTTCTACGCGGCGGTAATCATGGTCAGCCGCGTCGCCGTCCTGGCCCATCATCCAAGCGACGTCATCGCCGGCGCGCTGGTTGCGCTGTTGGGCACGCACTTGCTGCGGCGCTGGTTTGCCGCGCGGCGTTTGGTATTTCGCGCTGTCGACCTGAGTGCCAATCCCGGACCCTCGTGGCCGCGCATCAAGGCGGCTTTACAGCAGGCAATGTCGGCGCGCGGCATGAGCGCCTGAGAGATTTTTTTCGCCCGATTGAACCCGGCGGCGATGAGCCTTAGAAGCTTGCCGCATGTCGTAAATGGGGCTGTGGCCAGACAGTATGTTGCAGGCGGCGATGTCGCACGATGGAGCGTTGCACCAAGACGGGCATAACCGTCTGGCGGTATCCGTCGTCGTGCCGGCAAAGAATGAATCCGGCAATGTCGCGCCGCTAGTCGCCGAGATCGCCGCAGCACTGCCGGA
>CATPBC010000190.1 GCA_955652195.1 uncultured Xanthobacteraceae bacterium
TCCATGAAGAGGTCGCGGTTCGTTAAGGGTCCGGTCTTCCCGGGACCCCCGCAATTGAGGGGATCGTATTGAACGCCTTGGACACATCAATGGTGGCGCGGTCCGGTGGGGGCCGGTTTGAACAAGTATTGCCCTAATCCTTGCATCGACCCGATCCGCACGTTCTGTGCTCACGCTGGATGCGTTGTGCGTGCGGCGTGAGTTTCTAGGGATGGATCGTCAACAATAACATACCAAGAAACACAACGATGACGGCTGCGAGGTAATAAAATACTGTCCGCATCCCGCGATCAGGAAGAACATTGATAGTCATGATCTCCTCTTTATAGCGTTCCTCGCGCCTATCTCAATTGAGCGCAGCTGACTTCGGCGCCAACAACAGCGCGTAGCAGGCGTCCGCAAGGGCGGAGCTCGGGTCCGTTTCACCGGGGAGGGTCACGAGCTCCTTGGGGAATTCCTCCGCGCGCTTCCACGGGTAAACCTTCGAAATCGCGACAGTCTTCGCCGTGGCATCAGGTTGTGCGCGGAATTTGTCGGCGCATATGGGCGCCAGCGCCGCTATCACCGCCTGCTCGGATTGCTCTTTTGCCATCTTGCCAGCGGTGCTGCCGAGCGACCAACCGCCCCAGCTAAAGCCAACAACGATCGTTGCGACGGCGCCGACGGCTGCGCCTTGCAGCAGACGTTTCAGCGATTCTCCTTGAAGGATCGAAGGGACTTCCATGGTATTTCCTTTCGCCCGACATGTTTCGGAGCGAGGCCGCAGACACCCGGATGGGTTCCGGCTTTGTTTGAATTAAATGTCGAACGCTTTGGGATGGCGTGTCGATTCTTATCAACTTACGCCTTTGTCGTTCCGGAATCTGAGCAAAATAGCTCACACCCGACGTTTCCGGGCGCTCCGCAAGCGGGGTAAGCCGACCCTGTTCCGTTTTTCAGCAACCCGCTAGGAAGCGCGTGAACATTGTGCCGCGCAAGGTGCCCATTATGCTAATGGGCAACCAGAGCCAACCCCATGATCGCAATTGCTGCAATGGTGGATAAATTGATGAACAGCCGAATCGATGGCGGCGGGATTTTGTTGAGAAGCCTTTGTGTGTAGGTCATGCACTTCAACGTTCGGCGCTGTAAGGCGTTGCAAGACAGGTGGACACGTTCGCGTAACGCTTGAACACCGCGATTCACATCATCTGTTGAGCGTTCGCTACCCTAAGCGAGCAATTCCATTCTTGATCAAACATGGGTCACGGCTTGCCGGTCCGTGGCAGCAGCCAGCCCATCATCACCTGACACGCGTTGTTGCGGCTGCGCGGAAGCTCGTGGCGCTGCGCCGCCATTACAGCAAAGCTGCTGGTCTGCTCCTCGGTCTGTCGCTTATCGTGTGGAAGCGCCATCCACTCCCGAATGACCGCCCTGCGACTCTCTTGTTTGTTCATCATCGCCCTCCTTCGTCAACCAGCTCCGAAAGCTGGAAGCGTATCAGTTGAATTGTTCGGCCGGGCGCGCCTGTAGGTTCGGTGGCCCAAGAGCAGACCTCCGTTATGCACTCAGGGGAAGCGCCCCCTTAGCTAATCGAAGCGCTTTCAAACGTACGGTCTTCTCGCGAACGGCGAGACCATGAGCTTTATATTCGACCATCGCCTGCCGACCGTCTTGCGCGCGCTCTTCCTTTTTGAAAAGCTTTTCTGCCCGTTTTTGCGCCTGATCTGAATTCACGTAAAATTACTCCTGGGTAAAGAGACAATGCCGGGAAAATACTCCCCTTCATCGTTTCATTGATCGATGCATTATACGGATCGCAACTTATATAGGCACTGAACACACGATAATAAAGTCCTCCACCTAGCAATTATCTGTTCCCGGCGTCCAAAAGAACATCTCATGTCCGTCCTGGTCCAAAATCCGCAGGCCGTCGGGGTTCTGCGGCAGGTTCAAAGTGTCGAAGAGCGATTTTGCTTTCACTTTTGCGCTCTCCAGATCAGACGCGATATGCGTAATCCGATCGAGCATGGCGTGCGCATTGTCCTTTTCTCGAATACGGAAGAACTCAATGGTGAACATCATCTCGCGGCCTCGCTCTACGCATCAAATCGTGCTTATGCGCGGATAGGCAATACCAATGGCTTCTAGCAACAGTTGAACATCATACCCATATCTGCTCGGCAGCGGAATTTCATGCGGATCATCACCGTGTCAATTCCTCGGTCAATCATTCGAAGGACTGCCGCTTGTTCTTGACCACGCAAGGTTCCAGTGAAGCAAAACACGCAACGTGAGGATTTCAGTTATGTCGAGCCATATGCCGCCGGTGCCGCCAGCCAATCGCAGCAAGAGAGGTGGAAAGAGTGAGAGGGCAGTATCGAAGGACAAGAAATTGGTGAAGCATGAACATCATGCTAACGCGGCCGAAGAGGGGGACACTGCAAATATCAAGCAGAACACGACGAATAAGGGCTTTTTCCGGGGTCGTCGTTTCGGTTGATTGAATGGTCGGCACGGCGGAACGGCCGGCGCGCGTCAACTTCGCGCTTGGACTTCTGCACAATCGGTGTGCTTTCAAATGTTCTGGCCTTTTGTGAATGGTGCAAATTACGTAACGTTAGCGACTCCCGCGGCCATGCTTACGAAGCAACATCGGCTCCGGCAGAACGAACGAGTTCACGCGCGTCAAGCGCCTCGCCGCTTTCCGTGATGACGTGATACCCTTTTCGGCGGAAACGCCGTTGCCCTTGATCAGGCGCTGAGCGGCGCTCTCCGGGTCACATCACAACACGGCGCGGCATGGTCCTTGTCGTCCGAGCGCCGTCATCCTTGTGATTATGCAAAAAGCGCGCGATCTGTCCCTTCGGCGGAGCTGTCTGCGCGAGGTCGGCGAGCGAAGTCGCGTGTTCAAAGAGTTCCCGTTGGATTTTGGTCGGGAGAGTACCCCATCGCATGATGACGGCCGCTCCCAGACATTCCAGAATTTTCTCCTCTGCGGCGGGAGCCTGATCAACCTTCGGATCTGCCGTCGCCTCGGCCATCCGCTTGGAGCGCACGCCTTTCGACACTCGCACGCCCGTATTGCTTCGAGCGGACATGGAAGCGCCACCCTCGTCATCCCACCGCGCAATAGCATCGGCCTGGTGGCTCACATCAGTTTGATGGTTTTCGCTTGAGGTGATCTTTCACATATGGGGGGAGATCGACATTTACTAGAACACGGAGCGACCGCTTAGCGTTCTTGAACGAACATCACGCAATCAAACGGTCGCAACGGAACCGCCGTTTGATTTCGCGAGCCAGCGCCCGCCGGAGCCCGGCAGTGAAGCGGAGCCCGGCAGTGAAGGCCAGGCTGGATCCGACGTTCCATGGGTGATTGATACCGTCGTGCCCTGTGGGTTCCTGATTACTTCGACACGAGCGTCAAGCTGTTTGGCGAGTGCTTCGACGATGATCGTGCCCAGTCCAGGAGTTGGTTTATCCAATTTCAAATGATCCCCCGGTGTCCCACTGCCATCGTCGGAAACCGCAAGTCTCCAACTCGCTTCAGTCGCCTCATAGGCAACGACGATCAGGCCAGCGGCCGTGTCGTCGACAAAGGCATGCTTGAACGCATTGATCACGAGCTCCGTGACAATGAGACCGATGCTGACCGCTTCGGCGGATGAAGCCGTGCCGCCTTCCGCCTGGATCTTCAATGAGACCGGACGATTGTCGTCGCCTATCGAGGCTGCCAAAGCCTCACACAATCGAGAGAGATAAGGGCCGATTTCGATCGCCTCGCCATGGCTCGAGGCCAGCAGCTGCTGTTGCACGGCCGCTACCGACATGACTCGCTGATGCGCGTCCCTAAGATGCAGCCGCGTCTCCTCCGACTGCACCGTCCGCGCCTTGAGCAGAAGGATGCTCGCGATGATCTGCAGGCTGTTTGCAACACGATGCTGCATTTCCTGCAACAGCGTTTCCTTCTGCTGCAGCAGCCGA
>CATPBC010000191.1 GCA_955652195.1 uncultured Xanthobacteraceae bacterium
ATCGACCAAAACCTTGGCCTGTTTCCAGGTGGCGTCGTCCTGCATTTTGCCGTCGATCATGACCGCGCCGCTGCCATCCGGCATGGCGGTGAGAATCTTCCTGGCAAACGCGACTTCCCGCGGGTCGGGCGAGAAGACCCGCTTGGCGATCGGCACCTGGCTGGGGTGAAGAGTCCAGGCGCCGGCGCAACCCATCAGGAAGGCATTGCGAAACTGTGCCTCGCAGCCAGCGCCGTCGGCAAAATCCCCGAATGGGCCGTAGAACGGCTTGATGCCGGCGGCGGCGCAGGCATCGACCATTTTGGCGATCGTGTAGTGCCAAAGGTCCTGCTGAAAGGCCGGCCGCGGCGCGTCGGCCGGACCGGCATCGGCCAGCACTTTGTAGTCCGGGTGGCCGCCGCCGACCCGCGTCGTTTTCATGGCGCGCGAGGCTGCAAGATCCGCGGGGCCGAGGCTCATGCCGTGCATGCGCGGCGACGCGGTCGCGATGGACTCCACGTTATTGACGCCTTCCGCAGTTTCCAGGATGGCGTGAATGAGGATCGGCTTCTTCACGCCGTGCTTGGCTTCAAGCTGGGCGAGGAGCTGATCGAGATAGTGAAGGTCCCAGGCGCCTTCGACCTTCGGCAGCATGATCACGTCGAGCTTGTGGCCCACCGCGCCGACGATCTCGCGAATGTCATCGAGCGCCCACGGCGAATTGAGCGCATTGATCCGTGTCCACAATCCGGTGGCGCCGAAATCGCAAGCCTGCGCCATGGCGACAAATCCCGCGCGCGCCGCCTCCTTGGCGTCGGCGGGAATGGCGTCTTCCAGATTGCCGAGGACAATGTCGACCTGCGAGACCAGATCCGGCACTTTGGCGCGGACTTTTTCGATGTGCGGCGGCACGAAATGAATCATCCGCTCGAGCCGCAGCGGCAAATCGCGCAGCGGCGCCGGCGCGCCAATTGCAAGCGGCTTGAAAAAATTGCGCGGCAACTTCATTCCGAAATCCAATCCAACCGCTTGCGGCTTACAAGCGGGCGCACCTTACACCATTTCACCGCGCATCAGCTTGGGCTGCGACGCGGCCGGCATCACGCCTTCGCGTATCAATACGCGGCGCAACGGTCCGATGCGGTCGACGAAATAAAGCGACAATCCGCGCGCGCCATGGGCCGGCAAAAATTCGCTCAGCAAGCTCCGATTCAAAAGATCGATAGCAAGCGTCCGGCTGACAATATCGGCACGCCGCTGGCTCTGATAACGCGCCAGCACCTCGGCGTCGCCGAGATCGCGCTTGCGCTGGTGTGCTTCGGCGACGATTTCGGCGATGCTGGCGGCGTCGCGAAGCCCGAGATTGAGCCCCTGCGCGCCGATCGGCGGCACCACGTGGGCTGCTTCACCGACGAGCGCGATGCGATTGCGCGCAATGCCAGCCGCGGTCTCGACCGCAAGCGGGAAGACGCCGCGGCCCGCTTCAACAGTGATGTCGCCGAGCAGCCAATGCGACCGGATCTCGATCGCGTTTGCCAGCTCCGCATCGTCCTTGACTAAAAGCTCGTCGCATTGCGCCGGCGCGACCACACAAACAAGGCTCGAACGCCGCCCAGGAAGCGGTACCAGCGTGAACGGACCTTGCTCGGTGTGGAATTCGGTCGACGTATCGTCGTGCGTTCGCGCATGGCTGAGGTTGAGCGTGAGCGCGATCTGCGGATAGGCGCGGCGCCGCGTCGTGATGCCGGCAGCCGCGCGGCAGACCGAGCGCGCGCCATCCGCGCCAATCGCGAGTTGCACGCGCGTCTCGCCTTGACCGTGCTTGATGGTGACCGCCGAAGCGTCGCATTCAATGGCGAGAGCCGGCGCCGCGATCCAGGTCAGAGAAAGGGTAGCGGCACGCGCTTGTAGCGCCGCCATGAGATGCCGGTTCTCGATATTGTACCCGAATGCGTCGCAATCGATTTCTGCGGCGGTAAACAATACTTCGGGTGCGCGAAACAGCCGCCGCGTGTCGTCGATGATGCGGAGTTTTTTCAGGGGCGCGGCGTGCGGCACGCAGCCCTTCCACACGCCCAAAGTGTCAAGCGCCGCCACCGAACCCGCCAACAGCGCGGTCGTGCGATGATCCATCTGCGCCGGCGGCGCGATAAGCAGCGTGTCCACACCGGCAGCGGCAAGCGCGATCGCGCTTACCAGCCCGGCCGGACCGGCGCCGACGATGGCCACTTGGGCGGTAAAGACTTCGGCAGCGGGAGGGTGGGTCACAGTTATCCTGCAATCCTATCGGTCAAGCGCTGCGACGCGCTGTGGGTTAGGGTCAAAAACCCTGCAATCACACGGCGCTTGCGTACGGTCCTCAATTTAACATGTAAGCTTCCGATATGGATCCCGATACTCCACCCGGATCGGCCGGGCCTGCGCAGATCGCGGCGGCCTTTGCGGTGCATGTTTTTACCGCCTGCGGCGCCGGTTGTGCATTATTGGCTTTGATTGCCGCAGTGAACAGCGACTGGCCGATCATGTTCGCTTGGCTAGGCGCTGCGCTCTGCATCGACGGTGTCGACGGCACCTTCGCGCGGCGTCTGCAGGTCGCCAAGCTATTGCCGCGCTGGTCGGGCGACATCCTCGACCTGGTGGTCGACATCCTCAATTACGTTTTCGTGCCGGCCTATGCCTTGGCGGCGAGCGGACTGTTGCCCGGGCCCGCGGCGATTGCCCTTGCCATCCTGATTGTCGTGACCGGCGCGCTTTATTTCGCCGATCGGCTGATGAAAACATCCGATTATTATTTCCGCGGCTTCCCGGCGCTGTGGAACGTCGCCGCGTTTTATTTGTTCATCTTAAAACTCGACCCTTGGGTCGGCGCGGCGACCATTACTGCGCTGGCCGCGCTGACCTTTGTGCCGTTTCATGTCGTCCATCCGGTGCGTATCAGCCATTTGCGCGGGATTACGACTGCGGCACTCGTCGTTTGGGCGCTGCTTGCGATCGTTGCCATCGCGGAAAATCTCAACCCGCCGGTCTGGATCGGTGCCGCTTTGTGCCTGTTGGCAGTTTATTTCGTCGCCGTGGGTTTTATCCGGCGTCACCACCCATGAACGTGCCGCCAGCGCGTAAGTGCACCTGCTGCAACACTATGCCAATGGCCTTGCGCCGACCTCCCGACCACCTATGATCGCGCCCGATTTCCAGCCACAAGCTTTGCATAGTCACGATAGGAGAAGACAATGGTTGCTGCAGTGCGCGTTCATAAGGTCGGCGGTCCAGAAGTCCTGACATACGAAGAGATCGAAGTCGGCGCTCCTGGCCAGGGTCAAATCCGTGTCAAGCAACACGCCTGCGGCGTCAATTTCATCGATACCTACTTTCGCATGGGCATGTACCCCGCGCCGGCCGGCTTACCCTTTGTTGCCGGCAACGAGGCCGCGGGCGAGGTGACCGTAGTCGGTCCGGGCGTGATCGATTTCAAGGTCGGCGATCGCGTGGCTTACGTCGTGGCGCTGGGATGCTATGCGGCGGAGCGCCTGGTGCCCGCCGATCGCGCCGTCAAATTGCCGGCCAGTATCAGCTACGAACAGGCCGCTGCTATGATGCTCAAGGGCATGACGGCCGAATATCTGGTTCGGCGCACCTTCAAGGTCGAGAAGGGCATGAACGTGCTCATGCATGCGGCTGCCGGCGGCGTCGGGCTCATCCTATGCCAATGGGCCAATCATCTCGGCGCCAATGTCATCGGCACGGTGGGATCAAAGGACAAGGCCGCACTGGCCAAGGCGAACGGCTGTCATCACACGATCCTTTATCGCGACGAGGATTTTGTCGCGCCCGTGAAGGAAATCACCGGCGGCAAATTGTGCGACGTGGTGTATGACGGCATCGGTAAGACCACTTTCCCGGCATCGCTCGACTGCATTCGCCCGCTCGGCATGTTCGTGAGCTTCGGCAGCGCGTCGGGACAGATCGATGCGTTCAACATCAATATCCTGCAAACCAAGGGCTCATTGTTTGCCACCCGCCCGACGCTCAACACCTATGCCGCCAAGCGCCAAGATCTGCTTGCAATCGCCAACGATCTGTTCGATGTCGTCGGCAAGGGAGCGGTTAAAGTCCCGGTCAATCAAAAATATCCGCTGCGCGATGCGGTCAAAGCGCATCGTGATCTGGAAGGACGCGCCACCACCGGCTCTTCGATCCTGATACCGTAATCATCTCCTGCCGCAGGCCGATGGCCGCATGAAAATCTGGGGCTATTGGGCCACGCTGGGCTGGAGCATTCTGGCCTTCCTGGCGGGACAGTTTGTCGGCTTCGGCGCCCTCCTGTGGGTGCGCAGGGGCGATTGGGACTCGCTCCTGCTGACTTCTTTTGACGGCGTGCTCGTCACGATCTTCATCGTTCTCTCTAATCCGATCACAATCGGAGTGCTCGCGATTGCGGCGCGGCTTGCTCGGGCCAATCTGACGGAATATTTCGCACTGAAATGGCCGTCGCCGCGCGACCTGGGGCTCGGCGTCGCGTCGTTGGTCGGACTAATCGCCGCCGGCGACGCATTGTTGTACTTCACCGGCCGCGATCTGGTGACCTCGTTCCAGCTGCAGTCCTATACGACGGCAGCGGCGGCGGGTTGGCTTCCAGCGATGCTGGCAGGCGCCATGATCGTCGCGCCGGCAGGCGAAGAGACAATGTTTCGTGGATTTTTATTCCGCGGCTGGGTGCGTTCGCCGCGTTCCGCTTGGCCCGCAATCGTCGTGATCTCGATGCTCTGGGCAATGCTGCACATCCAGTACGACTGGACGGGCATGCTGCAGATTTTTGTCATTGGTTTATTCCTTGGCTGGATGCGCTGGCGCAGCGGCTCGCTCGCGCTAACCTTTCTGCTGCACGCGCTCTTCAATCTGGAAGGCACCTTGGAAACATTTGCGGTGATACATTTCGCGAAGTGAGTGTCAGTCGAGCCGAAGATGTGCGGATGAGGTTCCGCTCACGATGAACCGAAAATGCGATCCAACGCCGCAATGGTGCCGCTGCTCGGCCGTCCACCCGGTTCGAGTTGTTGACGCGGCAAGCCGATCACCGGTTCGGCAAATCGCGCAATGGCGGCTACGGTCTCGTCGAGCGGCACCGGCGAACCCGGTGTTTCGCTGACGATGATGGCAAGAACAGCCATATCGCGGCGGAACAGCGCATCGAGTGCGGTGAGAGTGTGACTGATCGTGCCGAGATAGGAGCCGACGACTAGGATGAGCGGAAGTTGCAGCGCCATCATGACGTCGAGGATCGTACGTTGCTCATCGAGCGGAACCATGATGCCGCCGACACCCTCGACCAGTAAAATCTCGCGGCGGTCCTCGATCGCTGATTTGCAAAAAGCCACGACGTCGTCCACGTCGATGCGGCGGCCTTCGCGGCGAGCGGCGAGGTCCGGCGAGATCGCCGCGCGAAACCGCCAAGGTGAAATTCGTTCGATGTTTTGCAGCGTCACGGGGAAGCCGAGCGCCTGAAGCAAAATACCGGGATCGCTTGCGTCAGGCTGATCGGGGTCAAATCCGCTGACGACCGGTTTGATCGCGTCAACCGAGCGGCCCATCTGGCGCAAATGCCGAATGAGCGACGCGCCGACGAAGGTTTTTCCGACATCCGTTCCGGTCCCAGTAATGAAGATCGCGGTCACCGGATCAACGCCTTAAAACGTGCGACCGCACCAGTTCGGCAAGGCGCGCAATATCGCTGTCGTCGTGCGGTGCGGTAAAAGCAAAGCGTAGCCGCGCGGTACCGGCCGGCACGGTGGGTGGACGGATCGCGACGACAAGGAAACCGTTGTCGCAAAGGCGATCGGATGCCGCCAACGCCGCAGCCGTATCCCCGACGATCACCGGCACGATGGCGCTTTGGGCGTCCGGCAGATTAAGTGCGCGCGTGAACAGGCGCGCCTTTCGCAACGGCTCGGCGGCATAGGCCGGGTCGCGCTCGATCACGTCGAGAGCGGCAATCGCCGCGGCGACAACGGCGGGCGGCAGGCCAGTCGAGTAGATAAAAGTGCGCGCCCGCGTGCGCATAAGATCAATCACGGCATTCGACGCGCACAAATATCCGCCATAAGCGCCGACCGCCTTGGACAGTGTTCCCATCTGCAGCGGCACCTGAATAGGCGAATGCGCAGCGCCGTTGACGAAAGTAGAACCGCGGCCGCCACCGATCACGCCGAGCCCGTGCGCATCGTCGCTGAGCAACCAAGCGTCGAAGCGCTGTGCCAGCTGCGATAGCGCGGCGAGCGGCGCAATGTCACCGTCCATCGAAAAGACGCCGTCGGTGGCGATGAGCGCTCGTTTCTTTGTACCGCGATGTGCCCCCAGGATTTCTTCCGCGTGGCTCGGGTCACCGTGGCGGTAGCGTTGGATCTCTGCGCCGCTTAACTTGGCGCCGGCGTGAATGCAGGCGTGTGAGAGCTCATCCATGACGATGAGATCGTCTGGGCCGGCCAAGGCCGGAATGATGCCGGTATTGGCGAGATAACCGGAGCCGAAGACACACGCAGCCTCCGTGCCCTTGAGCCGCGCCAAGCGCGTTTCGAGCTCTGCATAAAGCGGATGATTCCCGGTAACCAGCCGCGATGCGCCGGCACCGACGCCGTAGCGCTTCGTCGCATCGATGGCCGCTGCGATGACCTGCGGATGTTGACTGAGATTGAGGTAATCGTTGCAGGAGAACGACAGCAGGCGACGCCCGTCGCGCTCGACCCAAATTCCCGTTCGCGCGGTGACCGCAGGCGCGCGGCGAAGCTGCGCGCGTTCCAGCGCGGCGAGCTTGTCGGCGGCAAATTCTTCCAGCGAACGCATCTGCTTCCCGCTTACCTTTCAAACGAAGGTGACCTCGGCAGCGCCGGGAGGCACAATGGTGGCCGCTACAGCGTGACCCCGCAAAAGCGGCCTACCAATTTTAGGAAGAGATCATCCTCAACCGAAATCCAGGGCCTTAGGCTCTGCCTCCATGAAAGCGCCGAATGCCGGGCAACGCCAGCGAAAACAAGGGTCTAGCCGAAGCAAATCCTGCCTGGTACGCGGCCGGGCTCGATCACGTCTGGCTGCCCTATGCGCAAATGAAGACGGCGTCCCTTCCGCTTGCTGTCGCAGCGACGCACGGCAGCCGGATCGTGCTGGCTGATGGACGCGAATTAATCGACGGCATCGCGTCGTGGTGGACCGCGTGTCACGGCTACAATCATCCGCATATCCGCGCGGCCGTTGAGCGCCAGCTCGCGACCATGCCGCATGTGATGTTCGGCGGCCTGGTACACGAACAGGCTTTGACGCTGGCCCACCGGCTGACCGGCATGCTCGGTCCGCATGGTCTCGATCGCGTGTTCTTTAGCGAATCCGGCTCAGTTGCCGTGGAGGTCGCGCTGAAAATGGCGCTGCAGTATTGGCGCAATTGCGGCGTTCGCGGCCGCGAGCAGATCGTGGCGTTCAAGGGCGGCTACCATGGCGACACGACCGGCGCGATGGCCGTTTCCGATCCGCAGAGCGGCTTTCATGGCTCGCTTGCCGGATTGCTGCCGCGGCAAATCATTGTCGATCTCCCGCTTGACGAGGCGAGCACGACCGCTCTCGACGCCCTCTTGGCGGAACAGGCCGAGCGCATCGCCGCGATCATTGTCGAACCTCTGGTGCAGGGTGCCGGCGGCATGCGTTTACATGACGCGGGGGTGCTCCAGACGCTGCGGGCGCTGGCCGATCGTCATGAGCTCTTGTTGATCTTCGACGAAATCTTTACCGGCTTCGGCCGCACCGGGACGATGTTCGCCTTCGAGCAAGCGGGCGTCACGCCGGACATCATCACGCTTTCTAAGGCGTTGACCGGCGGTACCCTGCCGCTTGCCGCAACGGTAGCGCAGCGAAAAGTGTTCGACGCGTTCTGGTCGGACGATCCAGCAAAAGCCTTGATGCACGGGCCGACCTTTATGGCAAACGCACTGGCCTGTGCTGCCGCCAACGCCTCCCTCGATCTATTCGCGCGCGAACCGCGGCTCGCTCAGGTCGGCAGAATCGAAAGCCTGCTGCGCGAGGGTCTCGAGCCATGCCGCAAACTTGCAGAGGTCGAAGACGTGCGGGTCAAGGGCGCCACTGGCGTGGTCGAGCTCAAACGCATCGAAAATCTCAACCGTCTGCGACAGCGCTTTATCGATGAAGGGGTTTTTGTTCGGCCATTTGGCTCGATCGTTTACTTGACGCCGGCTCTTACAATCGCCGAGGACGACTTGCTGAAGCTGACCGGCGCGATTCGGCGTGTTCTCGCCTAACGGGCGATCGCCGCGCGTCCCGCGGTTTTGAGCGTTCAGAAATTCAGTATCCAACCACCGCGCCATGGAGATCGTAGGCATCGGCATGCTCGATCCGCACCGTCGCAATTTCCCCGACGCGTAACGGGCGGTGGCTCGTAACATGAACCGCGCCATCGATCTGCGGGGCATCGCCCTTGCTGCGGCCCTTGGCCCCGCTCGATCCGACTTCGTCGATAATGACCTGTTCGCGATTGCCGATCCTGCGTTTGAGGCGCTTATGCGAAATGGCCTGCTGGTGCTCCATTAAGCGATGCCAACGCTGCTCCTTGACGTCGTTCGGCACCGGCGCAGCGAGATCGTTCGCCACTGCGCCGGCAACCGGCTCGTAGCGGAAGCAGCCAACCCGATCGAGCTGTGCCTGCGCGAGCCAATCCAATAACTGAACGAAATCCTCTTCGGTCTCGCCTGGAAAGCCAACGATGAAGGTTGAGCGAATGGTCAAGCTCGGGCACGCGTCCCGCCACGCTGCGATGCGCTTAAGCGTCTCCGCTTGCGCTACCGGCCGGCGCATGCGTTTGAGCACCGCCGGGCTGGCATGCTGGAATGGCACGTCGAGATAAGGGAGCACTTTGCCGTCCGCCATGAGTGTGATGACTTCATCGACATGCGGGTATGGGTACACGTAGTGCAGTCGTACCCAGACGCCGAGCTCGCCAAGCTCGCGCACGAGATCGATAAATTTGGCCCGCACCTGCCGGTCTTTCCACTTACTGGCCTCGTATTTCAGGTCGGTGCCGTAGGCCGACGTATCCTGCGATATGACAAGAAGCTCCTTGACGCCGGCGCCGACGAGCCGTTCGGCCTCGCGCAGGACATCGGCCGCCGGGCGCGATACCAGATCGCCGCGCAATTTTGGGATGATGCAGAAGGTGCAGCGATTATTACAACCCTCTGAAATCTTTAAATAAGCGTAGTGCCGCGGCGTCAGTTTTATGCCTTGCGGCGGGATCAGATCGGCATACGGATCATGCGCTGGCGGAGCCGCCCGATGCACGGCATCGAGCACGCTTTCATACTGCTGCGGTCCAGTGACCGCGAACACGCCAGGATGCTTGCTTGTGATCTTTTCCGGTTCGGCGCCCATGCAGCCGGTGACGATCACCTTGCCGTTCTCCGCCATTGCGGCGCCGATCGCGGCTAGCGACTCCGCCTGCGCGCTGTCGAGAAAACCGCAGGTATTCACGATGGCGAGATCGGCGCCGGAATGCTCGCGCGCGAGTTCATAACCCTCAGCACGGAGCCGTGTAATGATCCGCTCGGAATCGACCAAGGCTTTCGGGCAGCCGAGCGAGACGAAGGAAATGCGGGGCGGACGGTTCATCGTGGACCGTTCATAGCATGCTGGGTGCGGGCTGATAGCGCATCGGCATCCAGTGTAGAAAGGTCCTGGTGCAGAGACGTTCTCGCGCAGATAAGGCCCGAGCCGCTATTCCGCCATCAAAAAGTCTGCCCAGTACCCTCAATTCACCGCGCCCGACCAGCATTGCTGGGAACTTCTTCGGGGGAAATTAAGGATTTCGCGGTCTCCTTCGATCAGCGATGGGGCTTCGGGGTGCAGTCTCTCTTCAACGCCGTTGGTTTGCGGTCGGCCCAATACGGTCTGGGCCGCATCTTGGTTCGGCTGTTGCGGGGCTGACCTGACGCGTAAGCGTATGGTTCGACGAGCGCATATTGCGGTTTTGCTGCTTGCCGTCTGCCTGGGCGGCTGTGGCGGCTATGCGATGTTCGACCCCGCAAGCACCGCCGCTTTATCCTCCTCGGGCGCTTCGGCACCGACGCAGAACACCGGCTCGGTAACGGGCTCGACAGACAAAAGGGATGCGGCGACGCTTAACGCGCTGTTTGCCAGCGCCGGTCAAGGCGGATCGGATGACCGCGCGGCGCTAACCGTCGCCAAACCCGTTGTGCTTGCGAGCACGGGCGATGTCTCCGGGCAGCCCGCCCGTCCGTCGGCCAAGGAAACGGTCGAACCGCGCGGCCGCGCTTATCTGTTCCGCGGCGTAGCCGGCCTCATCTATTCACGCGGCATGGACAGTTTGGCCGATCGCATCCGCCACGCTGGAATCCCGGCGAGCGTACAAACCTATCTGACGTGGCGCGGCGCCGTCGAGCAAGCCATTGCGGATTATCGGCGCGACCCTGCGCCGATCATCCTCATCGGCCATTCCATGGGAGGCGATTCAGCTCTCGCACTTGCCGAGCGGCTCAACAGCGAAAGCATCCCGGTGAGCCTCCTCGTGACCTACGATCCGAGCCGGATCGCCGACGACGTACCGCCAAACGTCGAGCGTTACATCAATATCTTTCAGTCATCGAACATCATGGGTGGCGGCAACGTCGTGCAAGGCTCCCGGTTTCACGGGCATTACGCGAGCTTCAATCTGAAGGACCACAGCGAGATCATTCATATCAACATCGAGAAAGCCGAGCCCATCCAGGAGCAGCTGGTGAATAAAATCGTGCGGCTGTCGGGAACGCCGGCAGCCGCGCAAGGCGAGGCCGTCCCATTGCACCTACAGGTGCCCGCCGACGCGGCCATCGAACTGTGGGATTCTGGCTTCCCGGTCCAAGCCCATGCCGGCGACACGCTCAAATCGCTGGCGGCGGCATATCACGTTCCGTTGTGGTCGCTCGCTGAAAGCAACGCGGTCTCGGTGCGTGCACCCTTGGCCGAAGGGCAGCGCGTCGTCATCCCGCGCCATGTGGTGCCGATGGCGACGCCGAGCACGGTCACAAGCTACGCACCCACCGGGCGCTGACCCAGATTTGCGCCAGCCGTTTCGCTTAGAGCGAATTCCATCCAGAATTTAATCGCCAGAATTTAATCGATTGTCGCTCTAGCAGTGCGGGGCGAGGCAGAGCCCGCTTGGCTGGAAGCAGCGCCAGAACGGCACCGGGGTAGATTGGCCGTTCAGGCAAGTATTCACTGTGCACCAATTGAACTGATCGCAATCGGACACGCAGCGGCCGCTCGGCTGCGCGCAGGCGCCTGTAGGTTTGCTTGCCGTTTTGGTTGCTCTTGCATGTTTCGCTGCCAGAGCAGGAGACAGCGACGCCGCGCAAAACGCTACCGCAAGCGCGACAGCAGCGATCGATTTTTTGGACATATTTTTGGACATGGACGGCCCTCCCAGACTCATTCCCCAAACAAATTAGCCAAAATCATAACGAAGCGACAAGCCGCGGTTTTTTTGTAATTCGCAGCTAGTGTCCCGATTCCGAAGTTCGCACGCTTTGTCGGCACGCTCTCATGCGAACTTCGGAATTAAAGGGACATGATATATAATTCTAGTGCGGTTTTTGGATTTGAAGTTCCTATGAGAGCTTCCGACCGAGCTGTAGGAACTTCAAATCCACCGCACTAGCCCCGCGCGCGGTAAGTAGCAACACCCTGGTCCGGCGCCCAAACGCCGGACGGCATCTTACCGGGCTGCCAAAACACATCGATCGGCATTCCCCCGCGGGGATGAAAATAGCCGCCGATGCGGAGCCATTTTGGCCTTAACAGCGCGACCAGTTTTTTCCCGATGGCGACCGTGCAGTCCTCATGAAAGGCGCCGTGGTTGCGGTAGCTGTTGAGATAGAGCTTCAGAGATTTCGATTCCACGAGCCAGCCTTTCGGGACGTAATCGATGACGAGCGTGGCAAAATCTGGCTGGCCGGTAATAGGGCAGATCGCGGTAAATTCCGGGAAAGTGAAGCGCGCCACATAGTTCGTGTCCGGATGCGGATCGCGCACGCGCTCGAGCACCGCATCGGCCGGCGATGCGGGTATCGGCACAGAACGGCCGAGCTGGCGTGGTTTGGTCCTCATACGACCGTATTGGGTCGTTTCTTTGCGCCCGTCAATTTATCGCTTGAGATGCCGACCGGCACCCGAGCATTTGCGCATTCCCTGTGGGGCTGCGATCGGCATTTTTCGGCACGAATTCCCCGGTATGGCTTTCCAGACATGACAATGACCGGCTCGATCCTGTAGAAGCCCCGCAGCAGCGCATGAGCCTCAGCACCTGGCTGCAGAACGGTTCATACGCCACTTTGTACATTCGATCCGGACTCCGCATGACAGCCATCGTCGACATCATTGGCCGCGAAATTCTCGACAGCCGGGGCAACCCGACGGTCGAAGTCGACGTCGTGCTGGCCGACGGCTCTCGGGGCCGAGCCGCGGTCCCTTCGGGAGCCTCGACCGGCACGCATGAAGCCGTCGAACTGCGCGATGGCGACAAGGCGCGCTATCAGGGCAAAGGCGTGCGTACCGCTGTTGACGCCGTCAACGGCGAAATATTCGACGCGCTGAGCGGCATGGACGCTGAAGCGCAGGTTAAAATCGACGAAACTCTCATTGCGCTCGACGGGACCCCGAACAAGGCGCGGCTAGGGGCGAATGCCATCCTTGGCGTCTCTCTTGCGGCCGCCAAGGCGGCGGCGGCGGCAAACGGGCTACCACTTTACCGTTATGTCGGCGGCGCTGCAGCGCGACTTCTTCCGGTGCCGATGATGAACATCGTCAACGGCGGCGTTCACGCCGACAATCCAATCGATTTTCAGGAATTTATGATCGTGCCGCTCGGCGCTAAATCCTTCGCCGAAGCTTTGCGCGCCGGGTCGGAAATCTTCCATACGTTGCGTGCCGCGCTCAAGGCGGCTGGCCACAACACCAATGTCGGCGACGAGGGCGGCTTCGCGCCTAATCTGCCGTCGGCGGAGGCCGCGCTGGACTTCGTCCTTTCGGCGATCGAAAAAGCAGGCTACCGCTCCGGTGAGGACGTGGCGCTGGCCCTCGATCCGGCTGCAAGCGAATTTTTCAGCGGCGGCGCCTACCAATACAAAGGCGAGGGCAAAACGCGCTCGGTCGAGCAGCAGGTCGAATACCTTGCCGAACTCCGTAAGAGCTATCCAATCGTGTCGATCGAAGATGGCATGGCGGAGGACGATTTCGCCGGTTGGAAAAAACTCACGCAAAAAATTGGCGCGCGCTGCCAACTGATCGGCGACGATATCTTCGTGACCAATGTGGCGCGGCTGTCGGACGGCATAAAAAACGGCATCGGCAACTCGATCCTGATCAAGGTCAATCAGATTGGCACGCTGTCGGAGACGCTCGCCGCCGTCGAAACCGCGCATAAGGCCGGCTACACGGCAGTCATGTCGCATCGCTCGGGGGAGACGGAGGATTCGAC